>DAITAN010000030.1:0-12777 GCA_036824235.1 Gaiellaceae bacterium
GCGACCTCCGGGTTATGAGCCCGGCGAGCTACCTGACTGCTCCACCCCGCGTCGCAGGCGCAAGGATAGCATCAGTCCTATGCCCTGGTGGACGTGGCTTTGCCTCGGGATCCTCACGCTTTCGATGCTCGCGACGGCCATTTTCACCGCGGTCGCGGTCACCCGGCTGAAGCGTCTGGCGGCTCTCGCCGAGGCGATCCGCGTGCAACTCGACGAGCTGGCGCGCGCCGGCGAGGAGCTCGAGCGCCGCATGGCCCACGCGGAGGAACGGGCAGCCGAGTTCGAGCAGCACCGGGCTCAGCTCGACCGCTCCCTGGCACGGCTCTCCGTCCTGACCTCCGCCCTCTCGGAGGCGCGCGCGGGCGTCACCCGCTTCCAGAAGGCGTACCTGCGCAAGTGACCCGGGTCGGGGTGGTCGACCTCGGGACGAACTCGACGCGGCTGCTCATCGCAGACGTCGAGAACGGGACCGTGAGCGAGCTGGAGCGCCGCCTGACGATCACGCGCCTGGGAGAGGGCGTCGACGGCCGGCGGCTCCTCCTCCCCACCGCGATCGCCCGCGTGCGAAACGCGCTGACCGACTACCGGCGAACGCTCGACAGAAGCGGCATCGAGCGGACACTCGCGGTCGCGACGAGTGCCGTGCGTGAGGCCGAGAACGGGGAGGCCTTCCTCGGGGAGGTCGAGTGGAGCTACGGCTTCGACACCCGCCTTCTCTCGGGAGACGAGGAGGCGCTGCTGACGTTCAAGGGCGTCTTCGCGGGAGGCGAGGCAGCGGACGGGACGCTCGTGATCGATGTCGGGGGCGGCTCGACCGAGCTCGTCCTCGGCGGCCCGAACGGAGTCGCCTGGCACGTCAGTCTCGCGCTCGGCTGCGTGCGGCTCACGGAACGCTTCCTTCATTCGGATCCCCCCACGCCGCAGGAGCTGGAGGCGTGCCGGAACCACGTCGCCGCCCTGCTGGCCGAGCACGTCCCCGACGAAGCGCGCCCGTCGCGCGCCGTCGGCGTCGCGGGAACGGTGACGACGCTCGCCACCCTCTCGCTCGAGCTCGACGAGGAGGATCCCGCGCTGGTGCACGGGCACGCGATGAGCACCGGCTGGATCGGCGCCGAGGCGGAACGGCTCGCCGCGCTGCCTGTCGCAGCCATCCGCGAGAACCGCGGGATCCATCCGGATCGCGCTCCCGTGATCGTCGCGGGCACGATCGTCGTCGCGGAGACGCTCAGGCACTTCGGCCAGGCGGAGCTCGAGGTGAGCGAGCGGGACCTGATGCACGGCGCCGCGCTCGAGGCGGCCGCCCTGCCCGAGCGCACCGAGGGGAACGCGCCCCCGGGCGCCTACACCTGCTGCTAGGCCGCGTCCTCCGGGTCGGGCGGAGGTTCGTCCTCGGCGAGGCGCCTGACGACGGGCTCGCGCGGCAGGATCCCGAGCAGGCGGCCTTCCTCCACCACCGGCAAGCGCTCGAGGCCCTGCTCGACCATGAGGAGAAGCGCGTCTCCCAGCGGCGTGTCGGGCCCCACCGTCGCCACGTCTTGATCGGCCACGTCGCCGACGGTGAGCGAGCGCAGGTCACGCGATTCCGCGACGGCGGAAACGATGGCCTCCTTCGTGATCGAGCCCAGGAGCCGCTGTCCCTCCGCGACCAGGACGCTCTCGACGTGCGGCTTCGCGAGCAGTGCCGCAGCCACCTGGACGGGCTCGCCCGCCTGCAGGATCGGCGGGTCGGCGACCAGCGCCTCGCGAACGATCACGGGTGAAACCGCCTGAAGTGGCTCATGGGGCCGGGGAGCCTCGCACGAATCTCGCCGCCCGTCCAGGGTGAATCAGCCGGACGCCCGCTCGACCACGAGGGTCAGCTCCTCGAGGCTCAGCACGCGCACCTGCTCACCGGGGTCGGCGCCCTCCTCGCACCGCGCGCGCCAGATCTCCCCCTGGAGCCTCACCTGCCCCAGCGGGGCGCAGCGGGTGACGACCTCGGCGGTCTCGCCGACGAGCGTCTCGACACCCACCCGCGCCCGGTGCCGCCGCGAGTACCAGACCCAGAAGTACGTCTCGGCGACCTCCACGACCACGCCGAGCACGATTACGGGCACCGCCAACTCGGGAGGCACGATGAAAACGGCAAGGAGAATCGCGCCGAGCAGGATCACGGCGCGATTCTCCCTGGTTCTGCGCTTACCTGAGGAGCAGGAACCCGATGGCGCGGCGCCCGACGACGACCGCGTCCTGCTGCTTCGTCACCGAGGCGCGGATCGCGCCCTGGCCGAGGCGGAGGCGGGCGACGACCGCGTCGCCGCGCGGCGCGTTTTGGAACGACGCCAGGAACTGGTCGAAGGTCTGCGCCGTGCCGCCCTCCTCCTCGCACTCTTCCTCGAAGATGAAGCACGGAATACCCGACGGGGCCGATGCGCCGCCGAACACCTCGACCCAGCCGCTCCTGCGGGCGTTGGCGGGGACCTTGAGCTGGACGTCGACGTTCTTGAGCCCGGCGAGATGCGCCGGCTTGAGCACGATGCGGAGCTTCAGCATCTGGCCCGGGCGGCCTCGCAGGAACTCGCGCGCGACGTAGCGGGCGCCGTTCCACTGAAGGACGTTCCGCACCTGGTACTGCTCGAAGGCCTTCTCGATCTCGAGGGTCGGGACGTCGACGCTCGTGACCTCGATCTCCTCGCCCTCGAACGCCTGCAGCAGCTCGGCGGTGAACGAGACCTCGGCCACCGCGTCGAACGAGATGTCGAACGACGAGGCGTAGTGGGTCGAACGCGTGAGCTCCCACGTGCCGCCGCCGTCGCGCGTCCCGCGGATCGTGTACGCCGCCTCCGCATTTCCGGGCCCGACGCGGTCGATGGTCACGTCGACGTTCTGGAAGAGGTGCTCGAACGTTAGGAAGGGCAGGAACTCGGGGAGCACGGCCTCGCTCCGCCCGCTGCGCGTCCTGCCCGTGTCGAGGTCGGTGACCGTCGAGGTCACGGGCGAGCCCGTCGGTCCGGCGCCGAGATCCGCGACGATCCCGGCCAGGCGGTCCTGGGTGAGGGTTCCGACGCTCTCGGCGATGTTGGAGAGCTTGTAGGAGCCGAAGACCGGGTCGCTCACGATCGTGATCGTGTCGCCCGCACGCGCGGCCATGGTCGTGTCCCCGGTCCAGTTGAACGGGTGACCGAAGGCCACGGCGCGCGCGTTGCAGACGAACGTCGTGGTGCCGACGCCCGCGACCGTGATGTCGCCGAGCGACATGGCGGCCGCAAACGTGTCGCCCGCGCGCAGGGGGCCGGGCGGGCTCGGCGGCGGGGTGCTCGAGGAGGACGACCCCATGTACGGGATGAACGGCAACCCCTGCCGGTCGATCGCCTTCTGCATCTGCGCGAGGCCCCTATCGGTGAGGCCGGAGGCCGAGACGGGGGTCTTGAGCCGCGTGAACGCGCTGAGCTGCGCCATCGAGAGGCCGGTCTCCGCAGCGATCTTGCTCGCCAGACGCACGGGCACCTTGACCGCCTGCGAGGCCGAGCCCAGGTCCGCCCCCAACGACAGGAGGGCGTTCATGTCCGCGGCCGGCGTCAGGCCGGCGAGGGTGGATCCGCCGCCGGCGAGGCCGTAGGCGATCGCGCCCGCAAGCTTGTCCTTCCCGGTCTGCGGGTCGCGGACGTAGACCGGCGAGCCGGATGCTCCCGCCCAGAGGCCTCCGGCCTGGGTTACGACGGAACCGGTGAGGTTCACGATGATGATGTCGCGGCCCGGGCCGACCCCGTCGCGCAGGACGCCGAGGACCTCGGCGCCGAACGTCGAGAGCGTCCGCCCTCGAACGACCGAGACCGCCGTACCCCGCATGCCGGTCGAGACGTCTGTGAGGGGCATGATCGACGGGCACTCGCCAGTCAACGGCCCCGAAATCGATGTCGTGCCTGTTGCGGGCGCCACACCAACCGCCGCAACTGCGATCGCCAAGGCGAAGACGCCCGCGATCGTCCGTGGTGTGCGCCATCCCCTCATCTGTGTCTCTCCTCCGAGTTTCGGTCCCGCGCCGCACGGGACTGCTGGCGAATCCAGCATGCGGCATTCAGCACGCGATTCCAAGAGTCTTCAGCCATTCCTGGCCGAATGGACGGGATGGAAAATCCCCGGAACCTCTTCTCCAGTGCCGGGGGTGAGATTCGAACTCACACGCCCTTGCGGGCAGAGGGTTTTAAGCCCCCCGCGTCTACCGTTCCGCCACCCCGGCGCACGTGCCCGGGCGCAGGATCTCCCGGGGCTAGTTCGACCCCTGCTGTAACTGGTCGAGCTCGAACTTCTCGGGCGCGTCGCCCTGCGGCCCGCGGTAGTCGTCGCTGAAGTCGTCGAAGGCGGATTCGTCGAACGTGGTGCACCGCATCATGTGGGTCCAGGAGGTGACGACGATCTTGTCGGCGAGCGCCGGATCCTCCTCCTGCATCTCCTCGCTGAGGGGCGCGATCACGAGACCCCGCGTGTCCTGCTGGTACCAGTCCGCGATCTTCGCCACTTCGGCCTGCGGCACCTCGCTGCCGTACTGAATGACGAGGCCGCCGTGCTCCATGTTGTGGACGTAGTTGATCTGCGGGACGGGCTGGTCGTAGAGGTTCCAGATCGCCGTCTGCGGATTGTGGAGGCCGCTCGTGGCCGGGACGGAGTTGTACTCGTAGTCTTCCGGTAGCTGCTGCACGTGGGTGGCTTCGAGCGCGTCGAAGGTCTGCTTCTGGCAGGTGCCGCTGTCTCCGACCGGCCCGCCGTCGTCATCGCCCCCGCCGCCGCTCATGATGAAGCCGATCCCGACCGCGGCCGCCGCGATGATGATGGCCGCCGCGACGACGATGAAGATCAGCTGCGCACGCCGGGGGTTGTGCTCCGGCTTGTAGGCCTTGGGCGCCTGGACGGGACGCTTCGGCGGTGTGGGAACGCGATCTTTCTTGGCCACGCGTGAAAAAAGGTATCAGGCTGTCGCCCGCTCCCCGACACCAAGGAACTCGGCGACGGCACCCAGATCGCCGACCAGCGGAGCGGGCGGAAGCGCGTCCAGGAAGCGGCGGCCGTACGCCTTGGTGCGCAGTCGCGGGTCGAGGATGGCCACGACCCCGCGGTCCGCATGGCTGCGCACCAGGCGGCCGAAGCCCTGACGGAGCTGGAGGATCGCGGTCGGCAGTGCGTAGTCGGCGAACCAGTCGCCGCCCGCGCGCCCGATGCGCTCGCACCTCGCCTCCACGAGCGGATCCCCGGGGGCCGCGAACGGGAGCTTGTCGATGACGAGGAGCGACAGCGACTCGCCCTGGACGTCCACCCCCTGCCAGAAGGTCTGCGTGGCCATGAGGACCGTGTCCACCTCGTCGCGGAAGCGCTCTAGGAGCCGCTCCCTCGGCGCATCGCCCTGAATCAGCACGGGGAACGGGATGCGCGGCGCCGCGCGGTCGGCCAGCTCGTCGAGCGCGCGGTACGAGGTCGTGAGCACGAGCGCCCGGCCCTCCGAGAGGCGGCAGAGCGCTGCGACCTCGTCGGCGAGGCGCGCGTCATAGCCCTCCGAGCGGGGCTCCGGGAACGCGCGGGGGACATAGAGCAGGGTCTGCTCGCGGTAGTCGAACGGCGAGGCGAGGGAGACCTCGCGCACCTCGTCGAGGCCGAGCCGGCGGCGGAGGAAGCGCGGCTCGAGCGTCGCCGAGACGAGGATGGACACGACCGGGCGCTCCCACAGCGCCTCCCGGAGGATGTCGGAGACGTCGACGGGCGCCCAGGCGAGCGTGCCCTGCTCGGCCCAGGAGACGCTGTCCTCGTCCTCGACGGCGAGGCAGGCGCCGAGGTCGTCGACGGTCGTCAGCGACCGCCGTGCAAGCTGGTCGAGATCGTCGCTCCCGCCCTTGAGCGCGTCGGCCATGTTGACGAGCGCCCCTGCAAGCAGTCGCGCGGGCCCGGCGGCGGCCTCGGCGTCGGCCTCCGTCAGGCGCCGGCGTCCGCGTCCGGGATCGAGCCCTGAGAGCAGCTCCTCACCCCGCTGGTCGATCTCGGCGAGCGCGCGGGCAGGCGCAGGCTTTTGGCCCTCACGGCACGCCCGTTCGACGTCGCGCAGCAGCTGTCGGAGGCCGGCGAGCGACACGCGCCCGCCGAACCAGGCAACGGCCGCCTCCTCGAGTCGGTGCGCCTCGTCGAAGATCACCGCGTCGTGCTCGGGGAGCACGCCGGCACCGTCTCCTGTCCTGGTCCTGAGCGCCAGGTCGGCGAAGTAGAGCGCATGGTTGGCGATCACGAGCTCGGCGTCTTGCGCCCGCGCCCGGGCCTGCTCGGAGAAGCACGTCGCGAGCATCGGGCACCGCCGGCCCGCACAGCGATCGGGGCCGACGGCGAGCTCGGCCCACAGGCTCGCGCTCGGCTCGAAGGAGAGCTCGGCCCGATCGCCGGTCTCGGTCGACTCGATCCAGTCCTGGAGCCGCTCGTACTCGGCGGCGTCCTGGGCCGTGCGGAAGAGCGGCATCGCCAGCATGTGCAGGCTCTTGCGGCAGAGGTAGTTCTGGCGCCCCTTGAGCACCGCGACGTCGACCTTGCGGCCCAGCGCCGCCGCGGCCGCGGGAACGTCCTTCGTCAGCAGCTGCTCCTGGAGCGCCTTGGTCGCCGTGGCCACGACGACCCGCTCTCTCGAGTCCAGCGCTGGGATCAGGTAGGCGAGGCTCTTGCCGATCCCCGTGCCCGCCTCGGCCAGCAGGTGCTCTCCGCGCTCGACGGCATCGGCGACCTCCTGGGCGAGCGCAGCCTGCTCGGACCGCGGCTCAAAGCCGGGAAGCGTGTTGGCGAGCCGACCGCCGGGACCGAAGAACGCGTGCATCGTGGGGGCCGCTGAGGGTAGAAGGCCCGCCGGTCAGCATAGCGAACACACGTTCGCCGTGGTAGGGTCGCGGGCGTGGAGCAGCGCCTCAGCCTCGTCACCCTGGGAGCCGTCGACCTTCAGCGCGCCCGCGCGTTCTACGAGGCGCTCGGCTGGACGACCGGGGCGCAGCCGGACGACGACGTCGTCTTCTTCCAGGCCGGCGGGATGATCGTCGCCCTCTGGGGCCGCGCCGAGCTCGCGGAGGACAGCGTCATGCTCGACTCCGGCGGCTGGGGCGGGATCACGCTCGCCCACAACGTGCGCTCGCCCGACGAGGTGGACGCCGTGCTCGCCGAGGCCGAGAAGGCGGGCGGGACGGTCGCCAGGCCGGGCGCGCCGACCTTCTGGGGCGGCTACTCCGGCGTGTTCGTCGACACCGAGGGCCATGCGTGGGAAGTCGCGCACAACCCCGGCTGGACGATCGCCGAGGACGGCTCGACCCGGCTCGCCTGACGCCCTTTCGGCCTCGGCCCCGACGGTCTACCCTCTGAAACGATGCTGTCGCTGTTCCGTCGAAACTCGCGCCGGCGGGCCGAGCTCGAGCGGCGCCGGATCTACATCGAGAGCTACTCGTTCCCCGGCGCGCTGCGCGAGAAGCTCGAAGAGCATCCCGACCTCGAGCTGAGCGGGTCGCAGATCTCGCTCGTCCTCGACGGGCTCCGCACCTGGTTCGTCGCCTGCCTGTACGCGGACGGCAAGACACTTGGGATGCCCTCGAAGGCCGTGGACGTCGCCTGGCACGAGTTCATCCTCATGACCCGCGAGTACCAGTCGTTCTGCGACGACGCCTTCGGCTACTACCTCCATCACAGTCCCGAGGAGACGATGGACGAGGCCATGCCGGCCACGCTCAACCGCACGCTCACGACGATCGAGCGCCAGCCGATGGTGCCGGGCTACGTCGGCATTCCGTTCCTCTTCGCGCTCGACGGTGAGCTCGGGATCCCCGACGGGCAGCAGTGGACGCCCGAGGACATCGACGCCCTGCGCAGCTCGGGGACCGACGAAGCCGGAAGCTCGGGCGCCTTCGACGGGCTAGTCGGCGGCGACGGAGGATCGGGCGGCGACGGCGGTGGGTGGTTCGGCGGAGACTCCGGAGGCTTCGGCGGGGACGGCGGAGGCGGGAGCGGCTGCGGAGGCGGCGGGGCCTAGCTAGGAGGCGCCGACGAAATAGTGGCGGTGCCCCATTCCGTCAACCCCTCCTAGATCTCGGGAGGGACGGTGCGCCGAGCGCCGAGGCTTGCGCCCGCCGAGGCGACGACCACGCACAGGATCGCCAGAGACTCGACAGCGCCGGGAACCTGCGCCAGGGCGACGGCGCCGACGACCGTGGCCACGACCGGCTCCAGGCTGAGCAGGATCCCGAAGGTCGCCGTGGACAGCTTCCGTAGGGCGGCGAGCTCGAGCGTGAACGGCAGCACCGAGCCGAGCACCGCGACGGCGAGCCCGGTGGCGAGGACGGCCGGCTCGATCAGGTCCGAGCCGCCCCCGGCGATTCCCAGCGGCGCCAGGAGCACGGCCGCCACCGCGAGCGACACGGCCAACCCGGTCCCGATCGGCCAGTCTCGGAGCATGCGCTTGGCGAGCAGGATGTACGCCGCCCAGCTGACCGCCGCGCCGAACGCGAAGGCGAGCCCCACCGGGTCGAGATCGACGCTCGGGCTGCCCAGCAGCGCCACGCCCGCACCGGCCAGGCCCACCCAGAGGAAGTCGAGCGCGCGGCGCGAGCCGATGACGGCGACAGCGAGGGGTCCCAGGAACTCGACCGCCGTTGCCAGCCCGAGCGGGATCCTGTCGATCGCCAGGTAGAAGCAGCCGTTCATCCCGGCGATCGCCGCGCCGGAGGCCAGCACCCAGGTGAGCGGAAGGCGCCCGGTACGCCGCAGGGCGCCCAGGTTCACGGCCACCAGGATCAGCGCAGCGAGCCCAACGCGGATCCAGACGAAGCCGAGCGCGCCGACCGTGTCGAAGGCGCTCGTGGCCAGGGCCGCGCCGGATTGAACGGAGAGGGCTGCGCCAAGGACGAGCAGCGGCGCCGGAGCCGCCGCGAGCCGCCTGAGTGGCCTCAGAGAATCTCCCCCAGAGCGGCGAGAGCCCGCGCGACGTCGGTCGAGTCGTTGAACGCGTGGAGCGAGAAGCGAACGGCGCCGAGCCGCGGCGAGACGATCACCCCGGCATCCGCGAGCCGGGCGGCCACATCGGGGCCCTCCCACCCCGGGAAGCGGGCGATCACGATGCCCGCACGCCGCTCGTCCTCGGCCGGAGTCAGGACCTCCGCTCCGAGGTCCTCGAGCCCCTCGCGCAACTCTCCGGCGAGGGCAAGGTCGTGCTCGAGCACGTTCTCGATCCCGAGGTCGAGCAGGTAGTCGATCGCAGCCGTCAGCGCGGCGCCGGCCGCATACGAGGGCGTCGAGTACTCGAGCCGGCGGGCGGCGTTCGCGAGCGGGATCGTCGTCGCGTCGAACGCGATCGCGTCCACGGTCGACTTCCAGCCCACGAAGGGCGGGTCGAGCTGCTCCCAGAGCTCACGCCGCAGATAGCAGATCCCCGCGCCCGGAGCCGAGCACAACCACTTGTAGCCCGACGAGACGACCACGTCCACGCCGAGGGCCGGCGCGTCGATGGGAACGACGCCGGCGGACTGGGTCGCATCCAGGACGAGGATCGCCCCGACCGAGTGGGCCAGCTCCACCAGTCCCGCAGGATCGAGCCGGTGACCTGTCGCGTACTGGACATGGCTGACGCAGATGGCCTTCGTCTGCTTGTCCACGACCGCTGCGATGGTGTCGAGCGAGAAGGACGCGGGGTCGTCGAGCGCCGGCGCGAGGCGCACCTCGAGGCCGGTGTCGCGCGCGATCCGCAGCCATGGATAGGTGACGCTCGGGAACTCGAGGTCGGCCGAGACGATGTTCGTTCCCTCGCCCGGCCGCAGCCACCAGGCCACCTGGCAGAGCGCCTCCGTCGCATGCGTCACGACCGCGACGTCGTCGGGGTTAGCCCCGAGGAGGCGCGCGATCGCCGCGCGGGGGATGTCGCCGACCCGCTGCTCGATCTCGTCGTCGAAGCCGACCGTGCCGCGTCCGGCGATCTGCCGCCCCAGCTCCTCCCCGGCCCGCTGCACCGGCAGCGACTCGAGCCCGATCGAGCCCGTGTTCAGGTACACGACCTCCTCGAGCACGGGGAAGTCGCTGCGGGGCGCGAGGGCGGTGCGGCCGGCGCTCACTCCTCGGCCGGTGCGCTGACTTCGAGCTTGAGGATGTCGGGACGGTGGTAGTGGCCGGAGGGGTCGAAGCGCTGGCGCTCCTCGTGCAGGCGCGCCGGGTCGAGCTCCGCGTAGAGGATGCCCTCCTCGTCGTAGAGCGGCCCGGCCAGATAGGCGCCGTCGGGCCCGAGGACGGCGCTGCCCCCGCGGCCGATGATCTCGACGCCTTCGAACGCCTCGCGGAGCGGGAAGTCCTCCGGATAGGCGTCGGCGCGCTGGAAGTGGCACGGGGCGATGACGAACGCGCGCGATTCGCGGGCGATGTGGACGAGGGTCGACTGCCAGGCGTCAGAGTCGTCTGCCGTCGAGGCGACGTAGAGCTCGATGCCGGACTCGTAAAGCGCGAAGCGCGCCAACGGCATGTAGTTCTCCCAGCAGATCAGGCCGCCGAGCCGCCCGAAGCCGGTCTCGATGGCACGGAGCCCGCGCCCGTCCCCCTGGCCCCAGACGAGCCGCTCGTGGTTCGTGGGCACGAGCTTGCGGTGGTGGAGCGCCAGCCGTCCCTCGGGGTCGTGGTACAGGAGGGTGTTGTAGAGCGTCCCGGGGCGCTCGGGGTCGATCTCGGTCACGCCCGTGACGAGCCAGACGCCGTGCTCGCGCGCGATCTCGCCAAGCCTGTCGGCCGCGGCGCCGGGCACCTCCACGGACTCCTGGGCAAGCCGGGCGAACGCTGCCTTCGCGCGCGGGTCGTCCCAGCCGGCGAGGTACTTCGCCCAGACGGAGGAGGGATAGGCGGGCAGGAAGGCTTCGGGGAAGACCACGAGCTCTGCGCCGGCGCCCGCGGCCTCCGCGGTGAGCACCGCCAGCCGCTCGAGCGTGGCTTCGCGGTCGAGCACGACCGGCTGTGCCTGGACGCACGCGACGGTGAGGGGACGACGCACGAGAGACGTTCTACAGAAAAAAGATGCTCTTTGCGGAGAGTTCCGTCGCGGAGTCCTTGACGGTCTGAGTGGGCCGCCGCTAGGCTCGCGCATGCCAGATCCGGTAAGCCCTCGGGCTCGCCGGATTTGGCGCTTTAACGGGCGGTTTCGGGATGCCGTCCGACGCCCTTTCTAGTGTTCATCGGCCCATGACCGGGACCGTTGTCATCCTCGTGCTCCTGGCCGCCGGCCTCGCCGCCGGCGCCGTCTGGCTCGTGCGTGTTCTGCGCGCCGAGCTGACTGGCTTGCGCGCGGAGAGCGCCGACCAGCTCGCGGGGCGCAACGCCGACATCGACCGCAGGCTCGTCGGGATGACCGAGACGATGGACCGGCGCTTCGGCGAGCTGGACACGAAGGTCGACCGCCGACTCGGGGAGCTCGACCTGAAGGTCGACGGCAGGCTCGCCGGGATGACGGAGACGTCGACGAAGATCCACGAGCGCCTCGGGAAGGTGGACGAGGCGACCGCGCAGATGAGCGAGCGGGCGAAGGACTTTCAGCGCTTCGAGCAGCTCCTCCGCCCGCCCAAGGCACGCGGCGGCGTCGGCGAGCTCATGCTCAGGCAACTCCTCGCGGACGTGCTCCCCCTGGACAAGTTCACCCTCCAGCACGGCTTCCGCAGCGGCGAGCGGGTCGACGCGGTCATCCGGCTCGACGGCATGCTCATCCCGATCGATGCGAAGTTCCCGCACGACAACTTTCAGCGCTTCGTCGAGGCCGCCGACGATCAGACGCGCGAGGCCCATGCCCGAGCCTTCGCGCGCGACGTGAAGGGCCACATCGACGCGATCGCCGAGAAGTACATCCGCCCCGAGGAAGGGACGTGCGAGTTCGCCTTCATGTACCTGCCCACCGAGGGCGTGTACTACGAGCTGGTCTGCAACCGGATCGGAGGCGACGCGAACCCCGTCGAGCACGGGCAGAAGCGGAGGGTCTTCCCCGTCTCGCCGAACTCCTTCTACACCTATCTGCTTACACTCGCCCAGGGCTTCAAGGGACTGCAGATCGAAGAGCACGCGCACGAAGTCATGGCGTACGTCGCCGACCTGAACCGCGACTTCGACAAGTTCAAGGGCGACTTCGACCTGCTCGGGAAGCACCTCGGCAATGCGCAGACGAAGTACGGCGACTCGGAGAAGCGGCTCTCCCGGTTCGAAACGAAGCTCGAGCGCGCGGCCGAGTCCGAGCTGCCGGAAGCCACACGGGTCGAGCTCGCCGAGCTGCCGCGCGCCGTCGACGCCGCCTAGCGCCTCGCCACGGCCCCTCGGGTCGAGGTTTGGGATCGGCCGCGCGCTCCTATACTCGCCTACAGTTCCTAATGTGACGGGGGCCTCGTCGCCGGGGGGCGAGTACCGCGGCCCGGCGCTCGGCGCCTCATAGCGTTAGGAGCTTCTAGGAAACGGCGTGGATATCGGTTGGTTCTTCCTGTGGCTCGGCGTGGCCCTGGCTGGGCTCGGGCTACTCCTGCTCCGGACCTGGTGGCGGGAGCGCCGGTTCGAAGGTGCGGCCCTCACGCTTTCGGCCGGCCTGCTCCTCATCGGCGCGGGCGTCCAGCAGTTCATCCTCGTCGGCATGGCGGCGAGCAACGGCCGTGCGGTCGACTCGCCGGCGTTCATCACCGTCTCGATCGTCTCGGCGGCCTTCGCCACCGCGGTGTGGATCGCACTGGCGACGAAGCGCGGCCGCGAGAGCCTGCGCCGCGACGCCGAGCGCCCGCGGCGGATCCGTGAGCT
>DAITAN010000330.1:0-3135 GCA_036824235.1 Gaiellaceae bacterium
CATGGTCGCGGCCGACGATGAAGTGCGAGCAGCCGTAGTTCTTGCGGCAGATCGCATGCCAGATCGCCTCCCGCGGGCCCGCATAGCGCATGGCCGCCGGGAAGGCGGAGACCACGACGCGGTCGGCGGGGTAGTAGCCCTCGGTCAGAACCCGGTAGGCCTCGACCCGCACCTCCACGGGGACGTCGTCGGACTTCGTCGCGCCCACGAGCGGGTGGATGAGCAGTCCGTCGACCGTCTCGAGCGCGCACTTCGTCAGGTACTCGTGCGCCCGGTGGATCGGGTTGCGAGTCTGGAACCCGACCACGCGCTTCCAGCCGCGCTCGGCGAAGAGACCGCGCGTGTCGGCGGGGTCCTTGTGCAGCTCGGGGAAGCCGGGCTCGAGCCGCTCGAAGACGGTCACCGGGCCGGCGAGGTACGAGCCCTCCTGTGCGTAGAGCTGCGCCACGCCGGGATGCTCCCCGTCCGTCGTGCGGAAGCACTGCTCCGCTTCGCGCTCTTTGTCGTAGGCGTAGACGTCCTCGACCTCGAGCACGGCCAGCGGCCGGCCGGTCTCGTCGGCGAGCGCCACCCGGTCGCCCTTCGGCGCCTCGGCGACGGAGAGGCAGACCGGAAGCGCCCAAGGCAGTCCGCCGGCGAGCCGCATGGACTCGACGACGCTCTCGTAGTCCGCCTTGCCCATGAAGCCGGCGAGCGGGGAGAGCGCGCCGGAGGCGAGCATGTCCAGGTCGGCCAGCTCGCGCGCGGTGAGCTTGACGACGTCGAGCGAGTCGAGGTCGCCGGGGCGCTCGCCAGCACGCGGCGCGAGCGTACCGCCGTGCGGGGCGATGAGCTGGTCGGTGGTGACGGCGCTCACGCGCGCACCTCGGAGCCGACGAGCCCGAGCTCCTCGAGCTTCTGCACGACGATCCGCGCGCTCTCCTCGGGAGTCTGCGCCTCGGTGTCGACCACGATCTCGGGGCTCTCCGGCGCCTCGTACGGGTCGTCGACGCCTGTGAAGCCCTTGATCTCACCGGCGTAGGCCTTGGCGTAGAGACCGTTCGTGTCGCGCCGCGCGCACTCCTCGACCGACGCGTTCACGTAGACCTCGACGAACGGGCCGAACTCCTCCACCAGGTCGCGCGCCTTCTGGCGCGTCTCGACGTAGGGCGAGATGGCGGCGGTGATGGCGGTGCCGCCGTGGCGCGTGATGCGCGAGGCGACCCAGCCGATGCGCTCGATGTTCGTGTCGCGGTCTTCTTTCGAGAAGCCGAGGCCTTTCGAGAGGTGCGTGCGGATCGTGTCGCCGTCGAGGTACTCGACGACGTGGCCGCGCTCGTCGAGCGCAGGGCCGACGAGGTGCGCGATGGTGGTCTTGCCGGAGCCCGAGAGCCCCGTGAACCAGAGCGTGAACCCGCCTCCGCGGGCGCGCTCGGACTCGGGGTGCTCGTGGGCGAAGATGTTGTCGGTCATCGGTCTCCTTCTGAGGTTTCTTCTACGTGGATCCCGCACTCCAGCTTGTCGGAGCCGGCCCAGCGGCCTGCGCGCTCCTCCTCGTCCGGCTTCGTCGGCCGGGTGCAGGGCATGCAGCCGATCGAGCGGTAGCCGGCGTCGTGGAGCGGGTTGTACGGAATCTCGTTGGTCATGATGTAGCGCCAGACGTCCTTCTCTGTCCAGTCCGCGAGGGGCTGGACCTTCCACACGCCGTAACGGTCCGAACGCTCGAGCTTCTTCGCGTTCGCGCGTGACGGCGACTGCTCCCGGCGGATGCCGGAGACCCACGCATGGTAGGGGTCGAGCGCCCGGATCAGCGGCTCGACCTTGCGGATGTGGCAGCAATGGTCGGGCTTCGTCTCCCAGAGGTTTGGGCCCTCGACCTTGTGCTGCTCCGCGATCGTGATCACTTCCGGGACGATCAGCGTCAGTCCGTAACGCTCGACCAGCCGTTCGCGGGTCTCGTACGTCTCCTTGAAGAAGAGGTGCGTGTCGAGCTCGACGATGTCGACGTCCAGCCCGAGCTCCGAGACCATGTGCACGAGCACCGAGGACTGTTTCTGCCACGAGCACGAGATGCAGAGGCTCTCGCCGAACTCCTCGAAGGCCCAGGTCAGGACCTCCTCGGCCGACATCGCCTCGATCTGCGCGTCAGTCCGGGAGAGCTGCTGCACCATCACGGGGGAACCCGTGGTTCCCCCGTGAGCCCCCTCCTTTGTGTCACTAGTCAGCGAGAGTCGAAGCGGGCTCGCGGTCACGAAGGAGCACCTCCCTCAACGTGTCGGCGCGGAGGCCAAGGCGAAGCGTCTCGAGCGGGATGACCTCGTCGGGCGGGATATTCCCGAGATTCACCTCGGGGCCGAGCTTGCGCACGAACCATGCCTGCGAGCTCTTCTGCGGCGCCTCGAAGAGGATGTCGGCAGGGTCGATCTCGTGGACGATCTCGTCGATGAGGCCGGTGCGCATCTCGCCGGTTGGCCGGTAGATGCCGGCGGTGCCGCCCTCGCGGCCCTCCGTGATCACCTTCCAGGCGCCCGCGTCCAGCTCCTCGCGGATCCATTCGACCCACTGGTACGGCGCGTAGACGACCTGCTCGTCCTTCGAGCCCACCTCGGACATGACGACGAAGTCGCGGGCGAGATCGGCGATCAGCTCGAGCTTGCGCTCGCGCGGGATGTCGATCGTCCCGTCCGAGACCTCGACATGTGAGAGGCGATTCTCGGACAGCCAGCTCTTGTACTCGTCGAGCTTGTCCTTTGCGATGACGGCCTCGAAGAGCGTCCCGCCGCAGACGACGGGCGTCTCGAACGAGCGGAAGAGGGCGATCTTCTTCTCGAGGTTGTTCGTGACGTAGGACGTGCCCCAGCCGAGCTTGACGATGTCGACGTACTCGCCGGCGGTGTCGAAGAGGCCCTCGATGTCGCGGAGGTTCATCCCCTTGTCGATCACGTGGGTGAGGCCCTTCGTGCGCGGCTTGGGCGAGCGCGCCGGCACGTCGAGGAACCCGTTGGGGCCGTGGCTAGAGCCGGGCATAGAGATCCTCCAATCGCTTCTTCGCCTGTTCCTGCACGTCGTGGTAGAGCGAGGTCCCGTGGGAGTCGATCGCCACGGTCAGCGGGCCGAAGTCCTTGACCCGGAACTTCCAGAGGCACTCGGGCATGA
>DAITAN010000331.1:0-3132 GCA_036824235.1 Gaiellaceae bacterium
TGTCCGAGGACGAGATCGGCGCCGTCGAGAGCGAGACGCGCGAGCGCCTGGCCGACGCCGTCGATGCGGCCGTCGCGGCCCCGTTCCCCGACCCCGCCGAGAGCGGGGGGACGGAGTACAAGGGATGAGCGAGCTCGAGTTTAGGGACGCGATCCGCGACGCGATCGCCGAGGAGCTCGAGCGCGACCCGGCCGTCGTCTTCTTCGGCGAGGACATCGCCGCGCCGGGTGGTGTCTTCGCCGTCACAGGAGGTCTGCAGGAGCGCTTCGGGCCCGACCGCGTCTTCGACACACCGATCTCCGAGCTCGCCCTCGCCGGGGCGGCGTTCGGCGCCGCCGCAACCGGGCTCCGGCCGGTGATCGAGATCATGTTCGGCGACTTCATGGGCCTGCCCATGGACTCCCTCGTCAACCAGGCGGCGAAGCTGTGGTTCGTCTCCAACGAGCAGGGCAGTGCGCCGATCGTGGTTCGCTCTGCCGTCGGCGCTGGGGGGCGCTTCGGCGCCATGCACTCCCAGATCCACGGCACCTGGTACCAGGGGATCCCCGGGATCAAGGTCGTCGCGCCGTCCTCGCCCGCCGATGCGAAGGGGCTGCTGAAGTCCGCGATCCGCGACGACAATCCCGTGATCTTCCTCGAACACAAGCGGCTCTACTCGGTCAAGGGGCCGGAGCCCGAGGACGAGCTGCTGCCGCTGGGGACGGCGGCGGTGGCGCGAGAGGGCTCGGACCTGACGATCGTCTCCGTCGCCAAGGGCGTCCGGGACGCGCTGCAGGCGGCGGACACCCTGGCCGGCGACGGACTCGAAGCGGAGGTCGTCGACCTGCGCTCCCTACGGCCGCTCGACAGCGAGACCGTGCTCGCGTCGGTGGCGAAGACGAACCGGATCGTGGCAGTCGAGGAAGGGCCGCGGACCGGAGGCTGGGCGTCGGGGTTGCTCGGGATCGTCACGGCAGAGGGCCTGGAGGATCTCGACGACGCCTGGATCGTCGCCACCGACGAGACGCCGATTCCCTACAGCCCGACCCTCGAAGACGCCTTCCTGCCCAGCGCGGAGACGGTCGTCGAATCGGTGCGCGAGCGACTCGGTACGGGCGTGGAGACGCGCGCGTAGTCATGCGGACGCGGACGCTCGGGCAGGGCTTGGAGGTGTCGGAGCTCGGGCTCGGGTGCATGGGCATGTCCGCGTTCTACGGCGACGCCGATGACGGGGAGTCGATCGCGACGATCCGCCGCGCCCTCGAGCTCCGGGCGACCATGCTCGACACCGCCGACATGTACGGCGCGGGCGCCAACGAGCGGCTCGTCGGGCGGGCCATCGAGGGCCGGCGCGAGGCGGTCGTCGTGGCGACCAAGTTCGGCCAGGTTCGCGGCCCAAAGGGTGAGCCGGCGGGGGTCCGCGGCGACCGCGAGCACGTCCATGAGGCCTGTGACGCCTCGCTCGACCGACTGGGCATCGAGCACATCGACCTCTACTACCTGCACCGCGTCGACCCGAACGTCGCGATCGAGGAGACGGTGGGCGCGATGGCGGAGTTGGTGGAGGCGGGCAAGGTTCGTCACCTTGGGCTCTCCGAAGCGGCGGCGCAGACGATCCGCCGCGCCCACGCGGTTCACCCCATCACCGCGCTTCAGACGGAGTACTCGCTGTGGGCTCGCGAGGTCGAGGACGAGATCCTGCCGACGGTGCGCGAGCTGGGGATCGGCTTCGTCGCCTATGCCCCGCTCGGGCGCGGCTTCCTCACCGGGCGTTTCCGCCGCCCCGAGGATGTGGCCGACAGCCGCAAGAACCACCCCCGCTTCAAGGGCGAGAACCTGAGCCACAACCTCGCGCTCGTCGAGCGCGTCGAGCGGATCGCGGCCGAGAAGGGCGTCACCGCTGGGCAGCTCGCGCTGGCGTGGGTCCTTCACCGCGGCGACGAAGTCGTCGCGATCCCGGGAACGACGCGACGCGCCCATCTGGAGGAGAACGTCGCCGCGACCGAGCTCGGGCTCGACGACGGCGAGCTCGCGCGCCTGGACGAGGCCGCGCCGGCCGGGTTCACCGCAGGCGATCGCTATCCGAGCATGGCGTCGATCGGGCGTTGACCGAGTTGCCTACAATCGATTGCAGGACGCGTCGAGGCTGAGGAGGAGAGGCGATGCCGAGGATCAGCTACTACCCGGTCGAGAAGCTCGAGGATCCCGAGCTGCGCGAGATCCTCGACCACGCCGCCCGCTTCGGCACCCCGCGCCCGGAGACGCAGGCCGTCCGTGCTCACGCCCCCGCGACGCTGCGGGATTTCTGGTGGCAGTGGGAGCGGACGTTTCGCAACGGCGTCTGCGACCACGCGACCAAGGAGCTCTGTCGCGTCTACATCTCCAAGACGGTCGAATGCCTGTACTGCGGCAGGCAGCGCTCAACCCGCGGGCGAGAGCAGGGGTTGGAGGAGCGCGACTACGACGAGCTGCTCGAGTTCGAGGGCTCCGATCGCTACGACGAGCGGCAGAAGGCCGCGCTCGCATACGCCCAGGCGATCGCCTGGAGTCCCGACGAGGCCGACGCCGCGCTCTGGGAGCGTCTGCACCTCCACTTCTCCGATGAGGAGATCGTGGAGCTCGGCTACTTCGTCGCCATCACCTTCGGCCAGCAGTCGTGGGTGCGAACGCTCGAGGTTGGCCACCACGAGTTCCTCGACCAGTCCGATGCCGGCCTTGCCCCGGAGGAGCTGCGGGCGAAGGCGGGCTCCTGATGCGCGGCGTCGAGCCGGTCTCCCGCGGAGACGCCGTGCGGGCTCGCGTCCCCGATGTCCTGCGGACCTATCAGGAGACGCGGGCCAACGTGCTCGAGAGCGGGGCCGTCGATGTCGAGTTGAAGCGCCTCTGCGCTCGCTACCTCGACGGTGACCCCGAGCTCGCCGACTTCGAGAGCCTGGAGGACCTGACCGCGCGCGAGCGGGCTGCGCTCGGCTGGGCGCAGGCGATCTACTGGGATCCGGCGCTCGCCGACGACGAGCTCTGGGAGCGCCTCCACGAGAGCTTCACCGAGCCCGAGCTGGCGGAGCTGGGCTATTGCTTGGCGATCGTGCTCGGTCAGCTCCACTGGTTGCGCACCCTCGGCATCCGCCCGACCGCGCAGGAGGCCATGGCTCT
>DAITAN010000332.1:0-3127 GCA_036824235.1 Gaiellaceae bacterium
ACGGAGCTCGCCGGGCCAGCGCCGCGCCGGGGTGTGCACCCTGACGCTGCACCTGGGCCAGGGCGCCGGTTCGCGCCGTGCGCTGGACCTTGGTGAGGAACAGGCCACGACCCTGCTGGCGCAGGTCAGGCCGCAGCTCTTCGAGCCGCTCGTCGCCGCTCCGAAGCAGTAGCGCTAGGCGACTGCCGGCTTCGGCAGCGGCTCGATGGCCGCGAGCGCGCGGGCGATCTCCTCCTCGGGCAGCTCGAAATCCTCGAGCTTGCCGTGGAGGTAGGCGTCGTACGCGCCCAGGTCGAAGTGCCCGTGGCCGGAGAGGTTGAAGAGGATCGTGCGCTCCCGTCCTTCCTCTTCCGCCTGCGCGGCGGCGGCGATGACGCCGTGGATGACGTGGGCCGCCTCGGGTGCGGGGATGATCCCCTCGCACTGGGCGAAGCGCACAGCGGAGGCGAAGACGTCGGTCTGCCCGTAGGCCTCGGCCCGCACGAGCCCGTCGAGGACGAGCTGCGAGACGAGCGGCGCCATACCGTGGTAGCGGAGACCGCCCGCGTGGATGCCGGGCGGGACGAAGTCGTGCCCGAGCGTGTGCATGGGGACGAGCGGGGTCAGCTGCCCCGTGTCGCCGAAGTCGTAGGCGAACGGCCCGCGCGTGAGCGTCGGGCACGCTGCCGGCTCGCACGCGAGTACGTCGATGTCACGCCCGGCGATCTTCTCGCGCAGGAACGGGAAGGTCAGGCCTGCGAAGTTCGACCCGCCACCGACGCACGCCGCGACGAGGTCGGGGAAGGCGCCGGCCTCCTCCATTTGTGCGATCGCCTCCTGCCCGATCACCGTTTGGTGCATGAGAACGTGGTTGAGCACGCTTCCGAGCGAATACGCCGTGTCCTCTCGTTGCGCGGCGTCCTCGACGGCCTCGGAGATGGCGATGCCGAGGCTTCCGGGCGAGTCGGGATGCGCCTCGAGGATCGCCCGGCCGGACTGCGTGTCCTCCGACGGGCTCGCGACGACGCTCGCGCCCCAGGTCTCCATCATCGAGCGCCGGTACGGCTTCTGCTCGTAGGAGACCTTGACCATGTAAACCTTGCACTCGAGGCCGAAGAGCTTGCTTGCGAGGGAGACGGCGCTGCCCCACTGGCCCGCGCCCGTCTCGGTCGAGATCCGCGAGCGGCCCGACTCCTTCACGTAGTAGGCCTGCGCCACCGCCGTGTTCGGCTTGTGGCTGCCGGCCGGGCTGACGCCCTCGTACTTGTAGAAGATCCGCGAGCGCGTCCCCAGCTCCCGCTCGAGCCGGTGCGCGCGGTAGAGGGGCGTCGGGCGCCAGAGGCGGTAGATCTCGCGAACGGCCTCGGGCACGGGCACCTCGGCGTCCTCCGAGACCTCCTGAAGGATCAGCTCCATCGGGAAGAGCGGCGCCAGGTCGTCCGGCCCGATCGGCTGCCCCGTCCCGGGGTGCAGAACCGGCTGCGGCCGGTTCGGCATGTCGGCCGCGATGTTGTACCAGCGCTCCGGGATCGCGCTCTCCGGGAGGGTGATCTTCGTTTGGTCGCCCATTCGCGGGCGAGGATACTCCTACGGCGTCTCGCCCGCGAGGATGGTTGCCAGCACCGCGCTGTCGATGTTTCCGCCCGAGACGATGGCCACGATCTTGCCCTCGCCGGAGCGGCCCGAGAGCGCCGAGGCGACCGCCAGGGCGCCTGCTCCCTCCGCCACCACGCGCGCCCGCTCGACGAGCAGGCGAACGGCTGCTGCGGTCTCGTCCAGGGTGACGACGTCGGTGCCGTCGAGGAGCGGCCGTCCCAAGCCCCACATCTTCGGAAGGAGGGCCCGCGCGCCGGCGCCGTCGACGAAGCTCGTCTTGTAGTCGATCTCGCGCGGTTCCCCGGCGGCCACCGAAGCCGTGAGCGGCGCGGACGTCTCGAGCTCGACTACCCGCATGCTCGTCTCTGGCCGCAGCGCCTTCACGGCGCTCGCGATCCCCGTGAAGAGCCCGCCGCCGCCCCAGGGCACGATGATCGTGTCCACGTCGGGCAAGTCCTCGAGGATCTCGAGACCGATCGTCCCGTTGCCCGCCATGACGGGCTCGTCCTCGACGGGATGGACGAAGAAGCCCTCGACGCCCGGGTAGCTCCGCTCTTCGAGCGCCTGCCACCAGCGGTCGAAGGGCACCTTGATGAACGTGCCGCCGAGCCGCTCGATCGCGTCGAGCTTCGTCTGGGGAGCGTGGTCGGGGACGATCACCGTCCACGGGATCCCCAGCTCCCGCGCCGCCCACCCGACGCCCTGCGCCATGTTTCCGGCGCTGGTCGTGAGGACGCCCGCCGTCAGCTCCTCGGGCGGGGCGGTCGACATCGCGTTGTAGGCGCCGCGGATCTTGAAGGAGTTGATCGGCTGGAGGTTCTCAAGCTTGAGGTAGATCTCCGCCGGCGCGTCGTCGATGTGCAGGCGCACCAGCGGTGTGCGGACGGCCGTGCCCTCGATCACCTCGCGCGCCCGGCGGATGTCCTCGAGCGGGATCAGAGCTCGACCTCGGTGCCGGCGCCCGTCTCGCGGGCGCGCCGGTAGACGTGCTGCGCGGCGGCAAGGTCCTCGACCGCGAGGCCGAGAGATTTGAAGACCGTGAGCTCCACGTCCGACGTCCGTCCTTCGCCTCGCCCGGCCAGAAGTTCGCCGAGCTCCGCGCGGATGTGCTCCGGGCCGATCGCCCCTTCCTGCTGGGGGAAGAGGAAGTCGCCGGCCTCGTTGAGCGTCGACTCGCGCCGGTCGACGAAGAGCGCCGCGGCGGCCATCGTCGCCGTGTCCAGCTCCCGCGTCGTGGGGATGCTTGACCCGACCGCGTTCACGTGCGCGCCGTCGCGGAGCCATTCACGCTGCAGCACCGGCTCGGGCGCCGACGTGGTCGTGCAGACGACGTCCGCGTTCCTGACGGCCTCCTCGGCGGTCGCCGCGACCTCGATCGGGAACGGGGCGTCCGCCTCGGCGGCCACGGCCTGTGCGTGGTCCGGCGTCCGGCTCCAGATGCGCGCGACCTCGAAGTCCCGTGCGACCGCCATCGCGTCCAGGTGCGAACGCGCCTGGACGCCTGCGCCGAGGACGGCGAGCTCGCGCGCGCCCTCGCGGGCGAGGAGACGCA
>DAITAN010000333.1:0-3100 GCA_036824235.1 Gaiellaceae bacterium
CCCTCGGCCACGAGCTCGGCGAGGTCGGAGCGAGCTGCCGTCGGCGACACGTCGCGGCCGTCGGTGAACGCGTGCACGTACGTCCGCTCGGCCATGTCCTCGCGGCGGGCCAGCTCGAGCAGCGCCCTCAGGTGGTCGATGTGCGAATGGACGCCGCCGTAGGAGACGAGGCCGAGCAGGTGGACGTTGCCGCCTCGCTCGCGCGCCCGGCGGAAGGCGCCGGCGAGCGCCGGGTTCTCGAAGAGGTCCCCCGTCTCGATCGCCCGGTTGACCCGCATGAGGTCCTGGAAGATGACCCGGCCCGCCCCGATCGTGAGGTGGCCGACCTCGGAGTTCCCCATCTGGCCCGGCGGGAGCCCGACGTCCTCCCCCGACGCGCGCAGCGTCGTGTGCGGGTAGCGCGCCCAGAGATCGTCGAAGACGGGCGTGTCCGCCAGCTCGACCGCGTTCCCGGGGCCGGGAGGCGCGCAGCCCCAGCCGTCGAGGATGACGAGCGCTACGAGCGGGTGAGGCGTGCCGCCGTCTCGCAAATCGCGGTGAAGGAGTCGACCTCGAGCGAGGCGCCGCCCACGAGCGCGCCGTCGACGTCTTCCTGGGAGAGCAGCTCCTCGGCGTTCTCGGGCTTCACCGAGCCGCCGTAGAGGACGCGCTCGACGGGATAGATGCTCTTGACCAGCGCGTGCGCTTCGCGGGCCATCTCGGGCGTCGCGGTCTTGCCGGTGCCGATCGCCCACACCGGCTCGTAGGCGATGCTGAGCGCCGCGTCCGGGTCGGGGATCGCCTCGGCGATCGCGTCGACCTGGCGGCGGAGGACGTCCTCGGTCTCGCCGGCCTCGCGCTCCTCGAGCGTCTCGCCGACGCAGGCGATGACGCCGAGCCCGGCTTCCAGCGCGGCCGCGGCGCGGCGGGCGGTGGTCTCGTCGGTCTCGCCGAAGTACTGCCGGCGCTCCGAGTGGCCGACGATCGCACCCGCGAGGCCCGACGCAATCAGCATCGAACGGGAGACCTCGCCGGTGAACGCGCCCTCTTCGGCCCAATGGACGTTCTGCGCGAACACGCGGATGCCGCTCTCCTCGAGCTCCTCGACGGCGGCGTGCAGGGAGACGAACGGCGGCGCGACCACCATGTCGACGCCGTCCAGCTTTTCCATGCCCAGCTCGCCGATGACCTCCAGCAGACCGGCGCAGAACGCGGCCGTCTCCCCCGGCCCCTTGTGCATCTTCCAGTTGCCGGCGATCAACACGGACATGTCCTCCTTGGCGGGCCTTGCGGGGCGCCCCCCAATGTCAGCCTACCGCTGAAATCAGCGCGAATGGGAGACGGGAGCGTGCGAGTCTGTGCATGTTCATCCGGCCGGGATGACGGCGACGCCCGGGAGCTCCTTGCCCTCCAGGAACTCGAGCGACGCGCCGCCCCCGGTCGAGATCCAGTCGATCCGCTCGGCGATGCCGAGCTCCTCGACGGCGCGCACCGAGTCGCCTCCCCCGACGACCGTCCGCGCGTCCTTCGAGGCGGCGACGGCCTCGGCGACTGCCTTCGTCCCCTCCGCGAAGCGCGGCCACTCGAAGACACCCATGGGCCCGTTCCAGAAGACGGTCCGCGCCTCGGCGATGCGGGCTGCGAAACGCTCCCTCGTCGCCGGGCCGATGTCGAGCGCGAGCCAGCCGTCCGGAACCTCGGCCCAGGCCACGACCTTCGACTCGGCGTCCGCGTCGAACGCCGCCGCTGCCACGACGTCCTCGGGCAGCTCGTAGCCGGCGTCGCGGTCGACCTCCTCGGCCATCTTGCCGCCGATGAGCACCGTGTCCGCCCTCTCGCCCAGCGACCGCAGCACGCCGATCTTGTCCTTCACCTTCGCGCCCCCGAGGATCGCCACGAAGGGAGACTCCGGCGACTCCAGCAGCGAGCCAAGCTCCTCCAGCTCCCGCAGGAGAAGCAGGCCGGCATAGGACGGGAGCACGTGGGCAACACCCACGGTGGAGGCGTGGGCGCGATGGGCAGAGCCGAACGCGTCGTTGACGAACACGTCACCGTTCGCGGCCAGCTCACGCGCGTAGGCGGGATCGTTCGCCGTCTCGCGCGGGTCGAAGCGCGTGTTCTCCAGCA
Organism: Gaiellaceae bacterium; assembly: GCA_036824235.1. GTDB lineage: Bacteria > Actinomycetota > Thermoleophilia > Gaiellales > Gaiellaceae > JAIBJN01. The sequence goes on from DAITAN010000333.1 coordinate 2,107, forward strand.
GGCGCACCCGTTCGTCGTCGAGCAGCTCGCGGAGGCGCGCCTCGACGGGCTTCAGCGAGCAGGAGGGGTCGGGGCCGTCGGGACGGCCGAGATGGGACATGAGCACGACCTCCGCGGCGCCGTTCCCGAGGATCAGCTCGATGGTCGGGAGCGCGGCGCGGATCCGCGTGTCGTCGGCCACGCGCCCGTCCTCGAGCGGGACGTTGAAGTCGACTCGGACGAGGACTCGCAGGCCGGCGACGTCGGCCTCCCGGGCGGAGCGCGGTAGGACCAACGTCGTTACAGCCGCTGGACGAGGTCGACCAGCCGAGAGCTGTAGCCCCACTCATTGTCGTACCAGCCGAAGACCTTGACGCTCGTGCCCTGGGCCATCGTCAGCTTGCTGTCGAAGATGCACGAGTAGGGATCGCCCACGATGTCCGAGGAGACGATCGGCTCCTCCGTGTAGCGGAGGATGCCCGCCAGCGCCCCGGTGTCTGCGACCTCGGAGAAGCGCGCGTTCACCTCGTCGGCGCTCACCTCGCTTCCGAGCCGGACCACGAAGTCCGTGAGAGAGCCGTCCGGAACGGGCGCGCGCACCGAGATGCCATCCACCTTGCCCTGCAGCTCGGGAATGACGACGCCGATCGCCTTGGCCGCACCCGTGGAGGTAGGGATGAGGTTGATCGCGGCCGCCCGCGCGCGCCGAAGGTCGCTGTGCGGGAGGTCGAGGATCTGCTGGTCGTTCGTGTACGCATGGATCGTTGTCATGAACCCCGACTCGATCCCCCAGGCGTCGTTGAGAACCTTGGCCAGCGGCGCGACGCAGTTCGTCGTGCACGAGGCGTTCGAGATGATCCGGTGCTGGTCGGGGTCGTAGGCGTCGTCGTTGACGCCGAGGACGATGGTCACGTCCGGGTCGGTGGCCGGGGCCGAGATGAGGACCTTGGGCGAGCCGGCGTCGAGATGGAGCTGCGCCTTGTCGCGCTTGGTGAAGAGGCCGGTCGACTCGAGG
>DAITAN010000334.1:0-3096 GCA_036824235.1 Gaiellaceae bacterium
CGCCAGCGCCTCCTCGAGCTTGGCGAGCCGGCCCATGAGCTCGGGCGGAAACTCGGGCATGGTGCCGAGCTTGGCTTCGAGTGCCTTGGTGTCGCGGGTCGCGCCCCACGGAGAGCCCGTCGCCCGTGAGCGCGAAAAACCCAGGCTGGGTCACGATCTCGGCCGAGGCAACCTCGGTCTCGTCGATGTAGAGCGTGAGCGTCCCGGTGGCGCTTCCGGTTCCCTCCTCGTCCCCGGTCTTCTGAAACTCGGCGGTAAAGACTTGCTTGCCAGGCTCGACGTCGCCCTCCGAGCTGACCTTCTGGATCCGCTCGCCGAGCCAGTTGTAGACGTAGTGAAGCCGGCGTCCTTGGACGTAGAGCGAGTGACCGCCGCCCACGCCCCCGTGGGCGAACAGGACACCCTCCGCCTCGGCCGAGTCGAGGGTCGCCCCCGCGGCGATCGTGTACGAGCGGCGCCGGACGTTGACGGCCACCGACTCGGGCACATCGGCCGTGCCTGGGTAGTAGACGTAGCGGTCGCGCGGCTCGCTCGGCTGCGGACGCGGCGAGACCATGATCTCGAGCGCGGTGCGATCGTCGAGCGGCAGGCCCTTGTAAATGCCGGCGTAGTGGGACCAGAGCCGCTTTAGCTCCTCGAGCCGCTCAGGATGCTCGGCGGCGACGTTCCTCGTCTGCGCCCGATCCTCGGCCAGGTTGTAGAGCTCCCAGACGTCCTGGTCGAAGTTGCCCCAGCCCGAGATGGGCGGGTGAAGGGTGTTGGCGAGCCATCCCTGGTGGTAGATCGCGCGCATGCCGAGCATCGAGTAGAACTGCGTCTCGCGTCCGGGCGCATCGGGATCGGCGAGGCTCGCTGCGAAGCTCTCGCCTTCGATCGGCGACTGCGTGAAGCCCTTGAGGACGGCGGGCGGCTCCACGTCGAGCAGGTCGTAGATCGTCGGGACGACGTCGACCGCGTGCACGTACTGGCCGCGCGCCTCGCCGCGGGCCGCGATTCCCTTGGGCCAAGCGACGAGACACATGTCCGCCGTGCCGCCCTCGTAGCCGGCGAAGCGCTTCCAGTAGGGGAACGGCGTGTCGAACGCCCACGCCCAGCCGGTGTTGTAGTGGTTGTAGGACTGCGGGCCACCGAGGGCGTCAATGTGCTTCAGATTCTCCTCGACGGTGTCGGGGATGTTGTTGAAGAACTTGTTCTCGTTGAACGAGCCGTTTGGGCCGCCCTCGCCGCTCGAGCCGTTGTCGGAGACGACCACGACGATCGTGTTCTCGAGCTGCCCCGACTCCTCGAGGTAGTCGAGGAAGCGGCCGATCTCGTCGTCCGTGTAGGAGACGAACCCGGCGTAGACCTCGGCCATGCGGACGAAGAGGCGCTTCTCGTCGTCGGTCAGCGAATCCCAGGGGCGCACGAAGTCGAGCTGCGGCCAGGGCTGCCCCCCAGGCCCGGTAATGCCGTCCGGCTCCCCGTGCGGGTTGATCGGCGAGAGCTCGACGTTCTCAGGGAGGAGGCCGAGCTCCTTCTGGCGCGCAAGGATCCCCTCGCGCATCGCCTCGTACCCCTCGTCGAAGCGGCCCTTGTACCGGTCGGACCATTCTGCGAACACGTGGTGGGGCGCATGCGCGCAGCCCGGGCAGAAGTACATGTACCAGGGCTTGTCGGGATTGACCGACTTGGCGTCGCGGACGTAGCGGATCGCCTTGTCGACGAGGTCGGCCGAGAGATGGTAGCCGTCATCCGGCTGTGCGGGTTGCTCGACCGGATGGTTGTCCTCGATGAGGTCCGGATACCACTGGTTGGTCTCCCCGCCCAGGAACCCGTAATAGCGCTCGAAGCCGCGGCCGAGCGGCCAGCGCGCCTTCCACGAGGACATGTCGGTCTCCTCGCCGGGCGTCAGGTGCCACTTGCCGATGCAGTACGTGTTCCACCCGCGCTCGTTCAGCACCTCTGCGATCGTCCCGTTCTCGAACGGGATGCGAGCAGAGAACCCGGGGAATCCCGCCGACGCCTCGGTGATGCACGCCATGTTGTTCGAGGTCGCGTTCCGGCCGTTCAGGAGGCTCGAACGGGTGGGCGAGCAGAGCGCGGTCGTGTGGAAGTTCGAGTATCGGAGCCCGAGGTCAGCGATGCGCTGCATCGTCGGGGTCTCGATCGGCCCGCCGAAGACGTCCATGGCGCCGTAGCCGACGTCGTCCCAGACGATCATGAGGACGTTGGGCGCCCCCGCGGGGGCCTGCGGCTGGACGAACGGCTCCCAGTCCGGCGTCGAATCGCGAATGTCGAGCTCGACCTTGCCGTTGAACTGCGCGGTCACAGGAATCCTCCGAGTGTGCTTGCTGGGACAAGGAATCTATTCGAGCGCCGATTCCCGTGCCTGCTCAGCTGTACGCGCGCCAACGCGCGCGAATCGGCGGCGCTCGGCCCCTACGGAGCGACCATGGTCGCCCGCAGCGCGCGACCACCGATCTCACCCGTGAGGGTGGCGACCGCGTTCTGCTCGCGGCCGGCCCAGCGGATGACGAGGTTCGCGGACACGCCGCCGGGCCCGAGTACCTGCACGTCCGCCCGCACCTTGCCCGCCACGTTGTAGCCCCAGCGAACCCTGCCGGTCACCTCGACGCCGGCGACAAAGCGCGTTCTCGCGAGGTCGAAGTGAACGACCTGGTCACCGAAGTACGACCAGCGCCCGCCGCGCAGCCCGACGCTCGTGCCGTCGTAGTTCACCCACCAGCGGGAGACGACATCCGCGACCGTGAACGCGGCCGCAGCGGCAAGCCGCCGGTCGTCGACCGTCGAGGCGTCCCCTGCCGCCGGGTCGGCCGGCGTCGTGTCCGCCAGAGAGGCGGGGAAGCTCGGCACGACGCGCACCTCGGCGATCTCCTGCGCGCAGGACGTGTCCGCGAAGGCGAGGTTCTTGACGAAGCGCGTGTAGAGCCTGGACGCGCAGCCGTCCGCGTCGTAAAGCGCCGTCACGTGGAAGGAGTTCTGGATCTCCACGTAGGTCGAGGCCGGGAAGCGCGAGGCGACCTCCTGGGCCTGCGCCGGCGCGGTGATCGTGTCGAGGTCGCCGTTGAGCACGAGCGTCGGCACCGACGGGTAGGT
>DAITAN010000031.1:0-12591 GCA_036824235.1 Gaiellaceae bacterium
CGCCCCTTGGCGCGGACGACGTAGATCTGGCGCGTCGGCTCGATCCCGGCCACGCGGGCGGCGGCCAGCGTCCCGGCGGCCAGCTCGCCCTCGATCGCCGTGCGCGAGATGAACGCGACGCCGTAACCGGCGGCTACTGCACTCTTCACGGACTCCTGGAGCCCCAGCTCGAGCTTCGACTCGAGCTCCCGCACCCGGAGCCCCGCCCGCCGCAGCTCCTCGTCCACGACCTGGCGCACGCCGGCGCCCTCCTGCATGACCACGAGCGTCTCGTCCCGCAGGTCCGCGACGGAGATCTCGCCGCCGGCGGCTGCGTGGCTCGGAGGAACCGCGAGGACGATCTCGTCCTGGGCCAGCGGCTCGAAGAGCAGCGACCGGTGTCGCCGAACGGCTCCCACGATCCCGAGCTCGAGCTCGCGGTCGGCGACGCGGTCGATCACCGCGTACGTGTCGGAGATCGAGAGCGCGATGCGCAGGTCAGCGTGGCGCCGTTGAAACTCGCAGAGGAGGAGCGGCACGAGGTGCGCGCCGGGGCCCGTCGAGGCGCCGAGCGTCAGCGTTCCGGCCAGCACCCCTTCGTCCGCGGAGGCGACGTCCTCGAGGAGCTGCTCCTCGGCGTGCAGCATGCGCTGGGCGTTCCGGTAGAGACGACGCCCCGCCTCGGTCGGCTCGACTCGGCGACCGGAGCGGTCGAGCAGCTGCTGCCCGAGCCGCTCCTCGAGCGCGCGAACCTGGAGGCTGACCGCGGGCTGCGTCACGCCCAGCCGCTCGGCGGCCTGCGAGAAGCTCTTACGGTCGACGACGGCGCAGAAGGCGGCAAGCTGGCGCGTGTCCATATAAGGACAGCTTATAGCTCGCCTAGCGAGCTAGACGACGAGCTGCCAGGCGGAAGGGTCGATCTGGTAGCCAGCCGCACGGAGGCCGAGCAGCGCGGCGCGGATCTCGGCCATACCGTCGACGCCAGGGAGGAGCCCGCTCAGGTCCGTTCCGGGCGGCTGGTCCTCCACGCTCTCGAGGCCCTTGGAAAAGCTCCGCAGTCCCTCGACGAGGCTCTCGTGCTCGTCGTCGAGATCCTTCGGGGGATCGATCGCTTCGAGAGCGACGGCCGCCTCGCGAATGCTCGTCTGCGCACCGAACACGTCCGGATCGAAGCCCGGGCCGTTGGAGGCCGCGGTGGCGACGCGTTCGTAGCCGACCGCGAATGCGCGCTCGGCGTCCAGCGTCGCCTCCTCGTAGGTGCTGCGATCGACGCGGTCCTCACGGTCTGCCCGTGCGAACCCCGAGAACGCGAGAACGCCGCCGATGAGCACGAGCGCGGGGATGCCGAGGAGCATCGCCACGGTCGGCCCGCGCGAGGGCTCGTGCGCGCCCCTCAGCTCGCGTGCGGCTAGCGCGGCGCGCACGATCCAGACGCTGAGCAGAAAGCCGATCGTCGTCATGATCAGCGAGACCAGCGGCGCGGATGACGCACCGAAGCGCGCGAGGACGAACCAGGCGCCCGCCGAAACGAAGCCGCCGGCGGCGAGGGCGAAGCCGGCGGTCAGTCGGCCGACCACGGCGCCGCAGATGGCCCTCAGAACCGGCGGCAGGACGAGCGCGCCGACCGCGGCCCGCACGACCGTCTGGCCGATGAGGGTCAGCGCGAAGGTCTCGATCAGGCTCGGTCGCCCGGCGGTCGGCTTGTAGCCGCGGACGACGTCGACGACCGCGTAGCCGCCGACCAGGCTCCAGAGCAGAGTCGCGACGAGACCGCCGATCCAGCCGGCGATGAACACTGCGGCGAGGACGGGCCAGAACCCCGGAGCGCTGTTGGACTCACGCTGCTCCATCTCCGCACTAATCGGCTTGCGATGTCCGCGCCTTGACCCCCGGGGCCGGGGCCGTGGCTAGACTCCGCGCCCGTCGTGAAGGTCTGGATCGACATGACTGCGCCGGCCCACGTGCTGGTGTTCCGGCCGCTCATCGGCCTCCTGCGCGCCCGCGGCGACGAGGTCGAGATCACCGCGCGCGACTACGCCCAGACGGTCGAACTGCTGAAGCTCCATGGGCTCGAGGCCGAGCTGCTCGGGCGGCACGGAGGGCGGTCGCGGCTCGCAAAGCTCGGCACGATGGTCACACGCCTCCGCGCGCTCCGCTCCTGGGCGAAGGGGCGCAAGTTCGACGTCGCACTGGCGCACGGCTCGCACCATCTGACGCTCGCCGCCCGGTCTCTGGGCATCCCGAGCGGCGACACCTTCGACTACGAGTTCGCGCTCGTCCAGCACCAGCTCGGCTGCCGGGCTGCGACGAAGGTCCTCGTGCCGGAGGCAATCCCGCCCGAGCGGCTCGAGCGCTACGGCGTCCGCCCGCCGAAGCTGCGCCGCTACCCGGGCCTGAAAGAGGAGTACTACCTCGCAGACTTCGAGCCCGATCGCGGCGTGCTCGACCAACTCGGGCTCGACGAGTCGAACGTGCTCGTCCTCGTGCGCACGCCACCCGACATCGCGCTGTACCACCGGCAGTCGAACCCGGTGTTCCCGCGGCTCCTCGAGCGGCTCGGCCGTCAGGAGGGCGTTCAGACCGTTGTCATCCCGCGCACCGACGAGCAGCGCGACCAGGTCCGCGGGCTCGCGCTTCCCACGGTCGTCGTCCCGGACGGCGCCGTCGACGCCCAGAGCCTCATCGCCTTCTCCGACCTGGTCGTCTCCGCCGGCGGCACGATGAACCGCGAGGCTGTCGCGCTCGGGGTCCCCGTCTACACGACGTTCGGCGGCCGTCTCGGCGGCGTGGACGAGTGGCTCATCCGCGAGGGCCGGCTACGCCCGCTGGACGATCCCGACAGCCTCGAGCTCGCCAAGCGCAGCGGCGAGGGCGAGCGCACGCGCCGCGACCCCCGGCTCTACCTCGACCTGCTCCTACCGGTGCCCTAGGCGTTCGGAGGCGAGACGGAGGCGGGAGAGGCGCTGATCTCCGCCTCGGCCGCCGCCCCCAGGCGCTGCGGGTTGCGCAGGAGCTCGGCCAGCCGGGCCACGACCTCGACCGTCTCCCCGGCCTCGACGAGGCGCTCGAGCTCGGCCAGCTCGTCCTCGAGCCAGAGCGGATCGACCGGCGCGGTCGCTGCGCGGAGGATCTTCGGGTGTGAGGTCGTCTCGGACGCTTCGCCTTCCCCCCAGAGGTCCTCGTGCAGCTTCTCCCCCGGCCGGACGCCGATGAACTCGATGGGGATGTCCCGCTCGGGCTCCTTGCCGGAGAGGCGGATCATGTTGTGCGCGAGCTCGATGATCTTGACCGGCTCGCCCATGTCCAGGACGAAGATGTCGCCGCTCTCGCCGATGGCGCCGGCCTGGACGATGAGCTGGACGGCCTCCGGGATCGTCATGAAGTAGCGCTCCATGTCCGGGTGCGTGACCGTCACCGGCCCGCCGCGCGCGATCTGGCGGCGGAAGAGCGGGATGACGCTCCCCGAGGAGCCCAGGACGTTGCCGAAGCGGACGGAGATGAACTTCGTCCCGTTCCCATCCAGCGCCGCAGCGGCCTCGACGATCCACTCGCAGAGCGCCTTCGTCTGGCCGAGGACGTTCTTCGGCCGGACCGCCTTGTCGGTGGAGACGAGGACGAAGCGCTTCACCCCGTGCTCGGCGGCCAACTCGGCGAGGACCCGGGTGCCGAAGACGTTGTTCCGCACGGACTCGAGCGGGTTCGCCTCCATCAGCGGAACGTGCTTGTAGGCAGCGGCGTGGAAGACGACCGCCGGCTGGTGGCGCTCGAAGAGGCGGCGGACCTTGCCGGGGTCCTTGACGTCGGCGAGAGCCGGCACCGTGGCCGTGTAGTTGCGCTCGCGCTGTAGCTCGCGCTCGACGGCGACGAGGGCGTTCTCGGAGTGATCGACGAGGATGATCCGCCCCGCACCGAGCGCGGCGACCTGGCGGCAGAGCTCCGAGCCGATCGAACCGCCGGCTCCCGTGACGAGCACGGTCGCGCCGGTGACGTACGAGGCGATCGAGGGCATGTCGAGCTCGACGGCCTCGCGCCCGAGGACGTCCTCGACCTGCACCTCACGGAGCTGGCCGGAGAGGTTGAAGTCGCCGGCGATGAGCTCGTGCACGCCCGGCACGGTCTTCACGGGCACGCTCGCGTCGCGGCACGCGTTCACGATCCGCTGACGGACCTCGCCCGCGCCGGACGGAATGGCGATGATGACCTCGTCCGGCCGGTTGTCGTTCAGGAGCCGCGGGAGGTCAAGGGTCGTGCCCAGCACCCGGACACCGTGGAGGCGCATGTTCTTCTTGTCGGCCTGGTCGTCGACGAGCCCGATCGGCGTGTAGCCGAGCTGCGGGCTCTTGAGCATCTCGCGGATGATCATCTGGCCGGCATCGCCCGCGCCGACGATCAGCGCCGCCTTGCGGCGACCGACGATCCCGCGCCTCGCACGCTCGACCAGGGTCCGCGCGAGGACCCGTGCGCCGACGACCATCCCGAGCGTGAACATCCAGTCGATGGCGATGATCCCGCGCGGCAGGTTCCAGCCCGGGACCGGATCCCAGAGGTAGATGAAGCCCACGGCGGCGGCCGAGGCGACGGTGACGGCGAGGACCGCCCGCCACATATCCCGGATGGAGACGTATCGCCACCAGTGGTGGTAGAGGCCGAAGACGACGAACACGACGAGCTGGATCGAGACGACCGCGATGAAGACGTCGAGCCCGAGGAACTCGTCGTAGCGCGCCGGAACGCCCTTGTCGAAGCGGACCTGGAACGCGAGGTACCAGGCGAGCGTGACGAGCCCTGCGTCCGCGACGACGCGCCAGAGCCGGTGACGGCTCACGAGCCTCATGCGTTCGCCCCCACGCCGACCGCCGAGCGGATCGTGGCCACGACCTGCTCCTGCTGGGCCTCCGTGATCCCTGCCCAGAGCGGGAGTGCGACCGTCTCGCGCGAAGCGCGCTCGGTCTCGGGGAGGCTTCCGGGCCCGCCGGGGAGGTCTGAAAAGACCGGCTGGAGATGGAGCGGCGTCGTGTAGTACGTCGCGCAGCCGATGCCCGCGTCCCGGAGGGCCGCGGCGATCCGGTCTCGCTCGGGCGAGCGCACGACGAACATGTGGTAGACGTGGCCGGGATCGTCCTCGGGCAGCTCCACGAGCTCGCCCAGGCCGAGCTCGGCGTAGCGCGCGGCGGCTTCGCGCCGCTCACGGTTCCAGCGGTCGAGATGGCCGAGGAAGAGCCGTAGCGCGGCCGCCTGGAGCTCGTCGAGGCGCGAGTTGTAGCCGATCGCCTCGAAGCGCTCCTTGTCCCGCGACCCGTGGAAGCGCAGGAGCCGGACCCGGTCGGCGACCTCGGCGTCACGCGAGGCGACCAGGCCGCCGTCGCCGAGGCCGAAGAGGTTCTTGGTCGGGAAGAAGCTGAACGTGGCGGCCACGCCCACCGCGCCCGCGCGGACGCCGTCGAGCTCGGCACCGAAAGCCTGCGCGGCGTCCTCGACGACCGGAACGCCGTCGGGGAGCTCGGAGAGCGCCGCCGGGCGGCCGAAGAGGTGCACGGCGAGGATCGCCTTGGTGCGCTCGGTGACCCGCTCGGCGACATCGGCGGGATCGAGGTTCAGGGTGGTTGCGTCGATGTCGCAGAAAACGGGGGTCGCACCGCGTCGGGATACGGCCTCGGCCGTGGCGAAGAACGTGAACGAGGGGCAGATCACCTCGTCGCCCGGCCCCACCCCGAGCGCGTCGAGCACGAGCACGAGCGCGTCTGTCCCGTTGGCGACCCCGACCGCGTCGCGGACGCCGAGATAGGCGGCGGCCTCCTCCTCGAAGGCGCGCACCTCCGGGCCGAGGATGAACCGGCCTGAGTCGACGACCGCTCCAAGGCGGTCCTTCAACTCTTCGATGAGGGGCGCGTACTGCGCCCTGACGTCGACGTGCGGAATGGTCATGAGGCCACAGGAAAACGGACGCTCACTGGCGGCCCAGTCTACCGACCGACTCCCTCGGCAGACCGCTCTACCGCACGCCGCCGCGCCCTCTTGCGGTAGCCGCGGTAGACGAGCGCGGCCGCCCCGGCGACGACCAGGGCGATGATGGCGTAGTCCGCGTACCGGAAGCTGTCGTGGAACTCCTCCCACTTGCTTCCGAGCGCCAGGCCGACCCCGGCGAGGCCGAAGCACCAGGGGATCGTGCCGGCGAAGGTGAGGAAGGTGAAGCGGCCGAGGGGCATCTCGCCGACGCCGGCCGGGATGGAGATGAAGGAACGCACCACGGGGAGCATGCGCGAGACGAAGACCGCGGCATCGCCGTAGCGCACGAACCACGCGTCCGCCTTCTCGAGCTTGGCCGGCGTGATGTGCAGCCAGCGGCCGTGGCGTTCGAGGTAGGGCCGCCCTCCGTAGAGGCCGATTGCCCACCCCGCGACGGAGCCGAGCGTGTAGCCGATCGTCCCGGCCATCGCCATCGCGACGTACGCCCAGCCGGTCGACTCGATCTCCGTGCCGAAGAGCATGACGCTCGATTCGGGGAAGGCCCCGGCTGCTAGTGCGCCCGCGTAGACCATGACGAGCTCGCTCGCCGCCGGGAAGACGGCGTCGATGAACATGAGGATGAAGACGGCATAGAGGCCGTAGTCCCCGATGACGCCGGTGACGGCCTCGGTGATCTCGTGCACCAGCCGAGTCTAGCCAGCGGCCCGCGCGGGCCTCCCCCTTCTAGCCGCCGCGGACCACGCGCACCGTGTCTCGCAGCATCACGGTGCCGAAGGAGTTGGCCGCCCGCACGCGGACGACGTAGACGCCGCCCGGAACGAAGACGCCTGCGGCCCGACGCCCGTCCCAGCTCCAGACATGCCTGCCCCGCCCGCGATCGCCCTGGTACAGGATGCGGCGCACCTGGCCGCCGCGGGTGAGGACGACGACCCCGACCTTGGCCTGCCGGGCGAGCACGGCGGAGATGAAGACGCGGCCGTGGCGACCCGGGACGACGCGCAGCTGCTCTCTCGAGAGCCGGAGGTGGCCGAGCGTGCGGTTCGTCTTGAAGGTGCGCGTCATCGTGCTGACGCGGCCACTCTCGTTCTCCGTGGCCTGGACGACCCAGCGCCACACGCCGTCGCGCATGCCGGGAAAGCCGACCACCTTGCGGATCTTGCCCGGCGAGACGGCCCGGCGGTAGCGCCAGGCCACGGTCCCGTTGGGCCGCAGCAGCTTCAGGTCGACGGTGGAGCGGCGAACGACCTTCGCGGTGAGCGTCGTGCGCTCGCTGATCCCGTCGCCGTTCGGAGTCAAGAGCTCGCGCGGCGCCTTGGGCGCGTAGATCCCGTGGTAGAAGAGAAAGAGCCCTCCGGCGACGGCGCGCGGAAATCCGCCGGCAGGCCTGTTCAGCAGGCGACCGTCGAACGAGAGCGTCGACGAGCCACCGCCGTCCAGGCTCATGGCGGTTACGGCGCCGAGACGGCCCATGGTCTGCGCGAGCTCCCAGTTGGTCAGCCCACGAGCGATCGAGCTCCTGCCGTCGGCGACGACGAAGATGAGGCGCCCGTCGCCGAGCTGGCCCACGGCGGTGCGGGGATGGCGCCGGTTGAGGTGGGAGAGCGTGAATTGCTCGTCCGCTTGCTGGACAGCGGCGCCGTCGCGCACGAGGAGCGGTCCTCCGCCGACCCCGTCCGCGGCATCGCTCGGGAAGCCGGGGATGCGGAGCTGGACCGTGATCTGCGTCCCGACAGGCGCCTCGGCGAGGAGCCTGCCCCGCCAAAAGCCGCGGGCCTGGATGACCGCGCCGCGGGCGGGGACGAGCGCGCCGCCGTTGCGCCGCACCGAGGTCACCGTCCCGGTCAGCGTGCCGTTCAGCAGCGCGGGAGGGAACCTGCTGATGACGACCTCGACGGCCCCCGGCACTCTCGGGGTCCTGCCTCCGAGCGTGCGCGTGTAGAGCGCCACGCCCGGGGGCTCCAGGAGCGGTCGGTTCACAGTCGTCAGAGGATGGGCCGCGTAGGCGCCTGGCTTCCACGAGCCCGCGAGGTGCCAGCGGTCGACGAACAGCCGACCGTCGAAGGCGATCCCCATTGCGGACCGCCCGAGGGTCGGTGGAGCGGAGAGCACGCCGTTACGGAGAAACATTCCACTCGGCCGGCCGGACGCGACGCTGAAGAAGTCGCCGTTCACGCCGACCGTCGTCGCCTGCCCGGCGACGGCCGCCTGCATGGACGGGACGGTCTGCTTTCCGAGAACCGTCCCCGCCGAGAGCATGGGCTGGAGCTGGTAGAGGCCGCCGTCCTGCGGCGTCCGCACAACGTGGAGGGTGACAACGCGGCCCCCGATGAGCATGCTCTCGCGCTCGTAGGTGACGTTCGGAAGCAAGGTGGTGGCAGACCCCGCGATTGACGGGGACGCCAGCAGCGCCGCAATTGCGACGGCGAGAAGACCCCTCTTCATCACCCCGCCCGACACGAAATCACACGCGCCGGGTGATGGCAAGCGCTGGAATCTTTGGAACTAGTTCCAGACTTTGACTTCGCGGTAGAGCGTGTCGCGCTGGACGGGCACCTTGCCGACCGCGCGGATCGCGTGCACGAAGTCGTCGGTACTGGCGCGATGCGTGGTTCCGGCGGCGGAGACGACGTTCTCCTCGATCATCACGGAGCCCATGTCGTCGGCTCCAAAGCCGAGGGCCACCTGCCCGACCTTCATCCCCTGCGTGACCCAGCTCGACTGGATGTGGTCGACGTTGTCGAGGTAGATGCGGCTCACCGCCTGCGTGAGGAGGTAGTCGAACGAGGTCGGGAAGTGGGTGACCTTCTCGGCCAGTCGGGTTCCGTCGGGCTGGAACGTCCAGGAGATGAAGGCGCGGAAGCCGCGCGTCTCGTCCTGGAGCTCGCGGATCCGCCGCATGTGCTCGACGCGCTCTTCGAGCGTCTCGACGTGGCCATACATCATCGTCGCCGTCGACGAGACGCCGAGCCGGTGCGCTTCGCGCATGACGCCGAGCCAGTCGGCCGACTTCGTCTTCTTCGGCGCGATGATGTCGCGCACGCGGTCGACGAGGATCTCCGCTCCGCCTCCGGGGACCGAGTCGAGGCCTGCGTCGCGCAGCCGCGTCAACGTCTCGGGGATTGTGAGCTTGGAGCGGCGCGCGATGTGCTGGATCTCGGGCGGCGAGAGCACGTGCAGGTGAATCCGGTACCGCTCCTTGATCGAGCGGAAGAGATCCTCGTAGAACTCGATGCCGAGGTCCGGGTGATGGCCGCCCTGCATGAGGAGCGCGGTGCCGCCGATCGCCAACGTCTCCTCGATCTTCTTGAAGATGACCGGCTTCGGAAGGAGGTAGCCCTCGCGGCGGTCGCCCGGACGGCGGTAGAAGGCGCAGAAGTCGCAGTCCGTGTGGCAGATGTTCGTGTAGTTGACGTTCCGGTCGATGATGAACGTCACGCGCCGAGCGTCGACCCGGCGGTTGCGGAGCTCGTCGGCCGCGCGGCCGACACGAACGAGGTCGCGGCTCCGCAGGAGCACGAGCGCGTCCTCGTCGCTCAGGCGCTCCCCGTCGAGCGTGCGGTCGAGGACCTCGGCGACGGCGCCGCTCGCGTGTGGGTGCCCGTTGCCGTTGCCGGTCACGCTGAGACCGCCTCGGGCGCGACGAAGCGCAGCTCGGGAACGCGAGAGAGCTCGCCGACGTCGCGCGCGAGCTCGAAGAACGTGATCAGCCCGGCGCGCTCCCGCGGGCCGAAGCTGTAGCGGAGCTTCTCGAAGTAGCGGGCGAGGAACCCGGCCGGGTAGCCGTAGCGCTCGCTCGCCTCGAAGGCCAGTCGCTCGGGCTCGGCCCTGGCGTGGCGGACGGAGGAGACGAGCGCCTCCTCGAGCAGCAGCACGCCGGGCGGCGCCGGCTCGGGGCAGGCCCAGACGGCAAAGACCATGGGGAGCCCCGTCCGCTCGAGCCAGAGACGGCCGAGGTCGTAATGCGGCGTCGGGTCCTCGAAGGCGCTGCGGAGCGCCGCGTCGCCGATCAGGAGCGTCGCGTCTGCCTTCTTCCCGAGCGGCACGAGGACGGCCTCCGGAAGCAGGATCCTCGTCAGGACGACCGAGGTGGCGCTCTCAGGGGTGACGGCGACGGAGTCGACGTGCTCGAGCGGCACGCGCGAGACGAGCTGGATGGAGTCGACCGCACCTTCCGAGGACACGCAGAGCCGCGGCAGGATCCGGAGCCGATCGGCGTTGCGCGCGTACTCGATCGAGGAGATGGGCGCGATGTCGATCTCACCGGCGAGGAGCCGCTCGTTCAGCTCGGTCGGGACGCCGGGCACCTCTTCGACGTCGACGTCGAGCCGGTGGAAGACTGGCGCCATGTTGACGTAGCTGATGCGGCCGAGGCGGATCACGAGATGGGCTCCTTCGCGTGCCGAGGGCTGTCGGTTAGACGCGGGTAACCTCGGGTCCCGACCCGCCCCCTGCTCGGCTTCAGCCTATTGCCGAGCGCCACACGCGTGTGCGACCCAGTGTGCCGGAGGTGTGTCAGCTCTCGGCCCGCCATTCGAAGAATGTGACGAGGTTGCCGTCGAGGTCCAAGGTGGCGAACTCACGCGTTCCGAAATCGGTGTCCGCGACCCCGTCCTTCGAGACAGGGTGGAGCACGTCTGAGGCCGAGAGCTCCGCGTAGAGGTCGTCGACGCCCGTGACCACGATCCGGCAGCTGGCCGTGCCGGCGATGAACGACTCGGCGCCCGAGCGAACGGGTCGATCGAGCGACTCGCGCTCGCGCCAGGTCTCGTCGCCGGCCTCCCACAGGTGCACGACCGCCTCGTCGCGCGCCAGCACCGCGAAGCCTCCGTCGTGATGGAGGACGTCGAAACCGAGCTTCTCACGGTAGAAGTCGACCGCCGCAGCGGCCTCATGCACGGGCAGCGCGGGAATCGTCTGGCTCAGCGTCACCATCGGCGCAACTCGCTGTAGAGGGTGTCGCGCTGCACCGGAATCCGGCCCGCCTCCTGCACGAAACGGACGAGCTCGTCGATCTTCTGCTCGGTCTCCGTCGTGGCCCCGGCGGCGTGGAAGATCTCCTCGCGGACGACCGTGCCCTGGACGTCGTTCGCGCCGAAGTGGAGCGCGACGGCCGCGAGCGGCATGCCCATCATGATCCAGTAGGCCTTCACGTTGGGCACGTTGTCCAGGAGGAGCCTGGAAACGGCGATCATCTTCAGGTCGTCCGAACCGGCCGTGTGCGTCCACCCGCGTCGCTCGAAGACGGTGTTCTCCGGGTGGAAGGCGAGCGGGATGAAGGCGAGGAAGCCGCCGGTCTCGTCCTGGAGCTCGCGCAGCCGGAGGAGGTGGTCGACCCGCTCCTCGTACGTCTCCACGTGCCCGTAGAGCATCGTGCAATGCGTCGGGATGCCGAGGCCGTGCGCGGTCCGATGGGTGTGGAACCAGAAGTCCGGGTGCTCCTTGCCGGGCGCGATCAGCCTGCGCACGCGGTCGGCGAAGACCTCGGCGCCGCCGCCCGGGAGCGATCCGAGCCCGGCCGCCTTGAGCTCGACGAGCACCTGCTCGTGCGAGAGCCCGGAGAGCGTCGTCATGTGGTGGATCTCGCTCGCCGTGTAGCACTTGAGGTGCACGTCCGGCATCGCCTCGTGCAGCGAGCGGATCGTGTCCACGTAGAAGTCGAAGCCGACGTGCGGGTTCTCGCCGTTGACCATGTGGATCTCGGTGAACCCGGTCAGCTCCCGCTGGCGGAGCGCGTCCTCGACGAGCTCCTCCGGCGTGGTCGTGTAGGCGGCCCCTTGCTTCTGCGTGACCGCGAAGGCGCAGAACTTGCACTTCACGCGGCAGACGTTCGTCTGGTTCAAGTAGAGGTTCTGGACGAAAAAGACCTCGTCGGTGCCGCCGCGAACGCGGCGAGCTGTGTCCGCGAGCTCACCGAGCTGCAGGAGGTCGTCGGACTCCATCAGCGTGAGGCCGTCCTCGAGCGAGAGGCGCTCGTTCGCCTCCACCTTCTCGCGGATCTCGTCCAGCGCTCGCTGCTCGGTAACGATCATCCGTCCCTGTCCACGACGAGGTGCGTGAGAGCCTCGAGCGAGGCGTGGTCGGGCTCACCGTCGAGCGCGGCACGCGCGCGGGCGGCGAACTCGAGCGCAAAGCCACGTGCCGTCTCGATCGCCCCGGTTGCGGCGACCAGCTCCAGGGCGCCCTCGACGGACTCGCCGGCAAGCGCCCGCCGGACGGCGGCGTCCTCACGCGCGGCGAGGATCAGCGGAAGAGTTGGAGTCCCATCGCGCAGGTCGACACCGGGCGCCTTCCCGGTCGTGTCGAACTCGCCGGTGCAGTCGAGGATGTCGTCGGCGATCTGGAAGGCGACGCCGAGTGCGAGGCCGAAGGCTCCGAGGTGAGGGCTCCCGCCGCCGAGGACACAGGCCGCCTCGAAGAGCTTCCCCGTCTTCAGAGAGCAGCGCCGGATGTACTCGTCGACCGTCGTGTCCGGCTGGTAGGCCTGCCTCCGCTGGAGGGCCTCTCCGCGCGCGAGCGCGAGCACCGCGTCGGCGAGCACAGCCACTCCGCCGGCATCGCCGGTCGCGGCGAGCTCGGCGAAGGCGCGGGCGAAGAGATAGTCGCCGGCGGCCTTCGCGGCCGGGACGCCGTGCTCAGCCCACACAG
>DAITAN010000335.1:0-3089 GCA_036824235.1 Gaiellaceae bacterium
CGCGGTCTCCGCCCGGTCGGCCGACCAGGTCGAGGAGGTCGCCGCTGAGATCGACGGCCTCGCGCTCACGGTCGACGTGTCCAAGCGCTCCGAGGTCGAGCAGATGATCGAGCGCGTGGAGAAGGAGCTCGGGCCTATCGACGTCCTCGTCTGTAACGCGGGCATCGCCATCGACGAGGACACGGCCTGGACCGTCGACCCCGACGACTGGTGGCACGTGTTCGAGGTGAACGTCCTCGGTGTGTATCTCTGCTGCCGGGCGACGATCCCGCGCATGCTCGAGCGGGGCCGCGGGCGCATCGTCAACGTCGCGAGCGGCGCCGCCTACCTCCCCAGCTCGAAGGCGACCGCCTACAGCGCCAGCAAGGCCGCCGTGCACCGCTTCAACGAGACGCTCGCCGGGCAGCTGAAGCCCTTGGGGATCCCGGTCTTCTCCATCAGCCCCGGGCTCGTGCAGACGGAACTGACCTCGAGCTTCCCCGACGACGCTCCGTGGACGCCGCCGGAGCTCGCCCCGCGGCTCGTGCTCGCACTGGCCTCCGGCCGCCTCGACGCGCTCGCAGGTCGCTACCTCCACGCCGAGCACGACGACATCGACGACGTCGCCGCCCGCGCGGACGAGATCGCCGAGCAGGACTTGAACGCCATCCGGCTCCGGCGCTGAGCCGGTGACGTCCGCCCGCGCCGGCGTCGACCTGGGTGCTACGAAGATCCAGGCGGTCGTGGTCGGCGAGGACAACGCCGTCCTGGGCGAGGCCAAGACGGAGACGCCGACAAAGGGCGGCCCACCCGCTGTCGTGGCGAAGATCGAGGGAGCGGTTCAGGACGCGGCGGACGCGGCGGGAATCGCCGTCGGAGAGCTTCGCGGCACCGGGGTCGGCTCGCCGGGCGCCGTCGACCAGGACGCGGGAACGGTCGCCCACGCCCGCAATCTGCCCGACTGGGACGAGCCCTTCCAGCTTGCCGAGGCACTCGGGAAGGCGCTCGGCACGATGGTTTGGATCGACAACGACGTCAAGATCGCCGTCACCGCCGAGCTCGAGCTCGGCGCGGGCCGTCCCTACTCTTCCTTTCTCGGCGTCTGGTGGGGGACCGGGGTCGGCGGCGGCCTCGTCCTCGACCGGCGGCTCTGGCGCGGCCGAGGCGCGGCCGGGGAGATCGGCCACATGGTGATCAAGCGCAACGGCGCGCGGTGCCCCTGCGGACGGCGCGGCTGCCTGGAGGCGTATGCGGGCCGGGGTGCGATGGAGGCGCACGCGCGGAGGCTCGTCAAACGCGGACGCAAGACCGACCTGTTCGAGCTGATGGAGAAGCGCAAGCGCGACCGGCTGACGAGCGGCGTCTGGGCCGACGCGCTGGAGCGCGAGGACGAGCTGGCGACGGCGCTCATCGATCGGGCGGTGGCCGCCCTAGGCGCCGGGATCGGCTCGGCCGTCAACCTGCTCGACGTCGAGGCAGTGATCGTCGGCGGAGGGCTCGGGACGCGGCTCGGCGAGCCGTTTGTCGAGCGCATCGCCGAGGCGGCCCAGCCGCACCTCTTCGTCGACGAGAGGCCACCGGCGATGCTGCCGGCTGCGCTCGGCGACCTGGGCGGCGCGATCGGCGCCGCTCTGCTGGTCGAGAGCGCCCCCTAGGCGTCGGGCACGGCGTAGCGCTCGAGCGCCTCGCGCGCGGCAGCCTGCTCGGCCGCCTTCTTCGATTCGCCGTGGCCCGTGCCGACGGGCTCGCCGTCGATGTTCGCGGCGCAGGTGAACCGGCGGTCGTGCGGCGGGCCCTCTACCTCGAGGACCGTGTACGTGACCGAGAGGCCGCGGCGGGCGAGCTCCTCCTGGAGCTCGGTCTTGTAGTCCACGTGGCCCTCGAGCGCGTACTCGATCCGCTCCTGGAACGCGCCGACGATCGGTGCGCGGATCGACTCGAAGCCGTGCTCGAGGTAGAGCGCGCCGAGGCAGGCTTCGACCAGAGCTGCGAGCACGTTCCGATTCGCCGCGAGCCTGCGCAGCTCGTCGCGGTCGACCTCGCCCGCGTGGCCCGCGAACAGGTCCCCCAGGCCGAGTTGCCGCCCGACGATGGCGCAGCTGTGCCGCGAGACGACGTGCGCGCGAATCTTGGCCAGCCGACCCTCCGCCTCGTTCGGGAAGCGGTCGTAGAGCTCCTCGGCGATGGCGAGACCGAGGACGCTGTCGCCGAGAAACTCCAGCCGCTCGTACGAGTCGGCCCGGCGACGCGCCCAGGACGCGTGCGTGAAGGCGTGGTGAAGACGCTCGGGCGGGAGCGCCTCGATCAGGTCGAGCAGCGAGCCCCCCGGGATCTCGCTACTGGTGCGACGAGATGTAGTCGACGGCCTGTCCCACGGTCTGGATCTGCTGAGCGTCTTCGTCAGAGATCTTGATACCGAACTGGTCCTCGAGCTCCATGATGAGCTCGACGAGGTCGAGGGAGTCTGCGTCGAGATCTTCCTGGAACGAGGCCTCTTCCGTGATCTCGCTCTGCTCGATCCCGAGCTGCTCGACAAGTACATCCTTCACTCGCTCGGCGATCTCTTCGCGCGAAGCTGCCATCTGGTTTCTCTCCCTGCCTTTCTCTGTCTCGGACACCCAGCGTGAACGGCGAGCGATGCTACCACGCCTTGCGCGGTGGTTTAAGGGGCGTCCGACTCGCCGGCCCCGGCGGCAAGCCGATCGGCGACCCGGTCGACGACGCCGGCGACCACGCCCCGCGCGCCGTAGCGGATCGCATTGGCGATCGCCGTCGAGGACGAGTTGCCGTGCGCGATCACGACGAGACCGCGCAGGCCGAGGAGATAGGCCCCACCGTAGGTGTCCGGATCGAGCCGCGTCCGCAGCGCGCGCGCCGCCGGACGGATGAGGAGCCCGCCCACCTTGCCGCGCGTGGATGCGGTGATCTCCTCGCGGAAGGCCTCGAGCGTCGTGCGGATGGTGCCCTCGAGGAGCTTCAGCGCCATGTTCCCCGTGAAGCCGTCGCAGACGACGACGTCCGCCGCCTTGCGGAGGAGGTCGCGGCCCTCGACGTTGCTCCCGGGGAACAGTGGTCAGGTCGCGAACGGCTTTGCTGAACGAATTGCTCCA
>DAITAN010000336.1:0-3077 GCA_036824235.1 Gaiellaceae bacterium
CGCTCGCTCTCACGCGGCCCGTCCAGAAGATCTCCGGCCTGGCCGAGGGCATCGCCCACGGGCTCGCCTCGCTGCGGGTTCGCAAGAGCCCGCGCACCGCCTACCAGGCTGGTCGCGAGGCTGCCTCACGGCGCGAGCAGGAGATCGTGGACGAGCTGCGGCGAGAGGGCACCGATCGTGAGCGCTGACTCGATCACCCTCTCCATTCCGCACGAGAAGCCGTTTCACGGCGTCGCGCGGCTGGTCGTCGGCGGGCTCGCGGCCCGGCTCGAGCTCTCCTACGAGCACCTCGAGGACCTGCAGCTCGCGCTCGCCAGCGTGCTCGAGCGCGACGGGTACATCGCCGGCGAAGAGGTGACCGTTCGCATGCTCGTCGGCCCGTCGTCGATCGGCATGGCGATCGGGCCCCTCGATGCCAACGAGCTCCGTGCTGACCTGGAGCGCGAGCCTGAGAGCGGCGTGCCGCTCCGCCGGCTGCTCGAGACGCTGGTCGACGAGATCGCACTGGAGGAGGGCGAGGGCGGACACTGGCTCCGCCTCGACAAGCAGGTGCCGATGAGCCGGCCCGAGGCGAAGGAAAAGCTGTGAGCTCGACCGGCGGTCGCACCGATCGCGAGCTTCTGCGCCGCTACCACACGGACGGCGATCTGGAGGCGCGCCAGCGGCTCATCGAGCAGTACCTCCCGCTCGTGCGTTCGCTCGCCCGCCGCTATGCCAACCGCGGCGAGCAGCTCGAGGATCTGGTGCAGGTCGGCTCCATCGGGCTGATCAAGGCGATCGACCGCTTCGACGTCGACAGAGGCGTCGAGCTCACGACGTACGCGACGCCGAACATCATCGGCGAGATCAAGCGCCACTTCCGCGACAAGGGCTGGTCGGTGCGGGTTCCGCGCGGCCTCCAGGAGCTGAACGTGCGCCTCTCGCAGCTCCTGGAGCAGCTCACCGTCCAGTACGAGCGCTCGCCCACGATCCCGGAGCTGGCCAAGGCTGCCGGCGTCACGGAGGAGGAGGTTCTCGAGGCGCTCGAGTCCGGCCAGGCCTACACGACGGTCTCCCTCTCCGCGCCCTCCGGCCACGGTGAGGACGGCGCGCTCGACCCGCTCGAGTCCCTGGGCGAGATCGAGCACGAGTACGAGGTGAGCGAGGATCGCGCCGTGCTCGCTCCGGGTCTCAAGGCGCTCGACGCGCGCGAGCGGCGCATCATCCACCTCCGGTTCTGGGAGGGCCTGACGCAGTCGCAGATCGCCCAGCAGGTCGGCATCTCGCAGATGCACGTCTCCCGGCTGATCCGCCGGTCGCTCGAGAAGGTCCGCGACGAGATCGCGACCGGGCACAACGTCTCGTAGCCGCTCGACGGCCCCGCGCCGGAATCTCCCTAGAATCGAAGCATGCGCACCTCCGCGGAGCTCCGCGAGGGCTTTCTCGCCTACTTCGAGTCGAAGGGCCACAAGCGGCTGCCCTCGTGGCCGCTGATCCCGCGCTCGGACGACCACTCGACGCTCCTCACCTCGGCGGGGATGCAGCCGCAGATGCCGTTTTTCCTCGGCCGGGAGCCGCCGCCTGCGCCGCTGACCACGACCGCGCAGAAGTGCTTCCGCACGCCCGACATCGACGAGGTCGGGCTCGACGGCCACCACCTGACGTTCTTCGAGATGCTCGGCAACTTTTCGTTCGGGCAGTACTTCAAGGAAGGCGCGATCGAGCTCGCCGCCGAGTTCATCCGTGAGCAACTCCTGATCGACTGGGACCGGATCTGGGCGACGGTGCACGCCGGTGACCCGGAGCTCGGGCTCGGCGCGGACGAGACCGCGATCGCGCTCTGGGAGGCGATCGGGCTGCCGCGTGAGCGGATCGTGGAGCTGCCGAGCTCGGAGAACTTCTGGTCCGTCGGCGGGCCCGGTCCGTGCGGGCCCGACTCCGAGATCTACTACGACTGGGGCGAGGAGTACGGCTGCGGCGATCCCGGCTGCGCGCCCGCGTGTCCGCGCTGTGACCGGTTCCTCGAGTTCTGGAACCTCGTCTTCATGGAGTACGAGCTGCACGTCGACCGCACGCTGACGCCGCTCCCCACGCAGAACGTCGACACGGGCATGGGGGTGGAGCGGCTGGCCGCCATCATGCAAGGCGTCCGCTCTGTCTACGAGACGGACGGCTACCAGGCAATCATGGCCTGGATCGAGGCGGAAAGCGGGGTCGCCTGGGACGCCGACGAGACCGCGACGAAGGCGCACCGGGTGCTCGCGGACCACGGCCGTGGGATGACGTTCCTCGTCGGCGACGGCGTGACGCCCTCGAATGAGGGGCGCGGCTACGTCCTCCGTCGGATCGTCCGGCGTGCGGTGCAGCAGGCGCGCAAGATCGGCCTCGATGACCTCTGGCGGCTCTCGGACGTCGTCGTCGAGCAGATGGCGCCGTGGTACCCGGAGCTCGCGGAGAACCAGACCCGTATCCGGGACGTCCTGCGTGCCGAGGAGGAGCGCTTCTCCGAGACGCTCTTGCGCGGAATGCGGCTTTTCGAGGAGGTCGCGGCGAAGGGCGATATCTCGGCCGAGGATGCCTTCGCCTTGACCGCGACCTACGGCTTCCCGGTCGAGCTGACGACGGAGCTCGCCCGCGAGCGCGGCCTCGCGGTGGACGAGGAGGGCTTCGGCAAGCTCATGGCGGAGCATCGCGAGATCTCCCGCGCAGGCGCGGGCCGCGGCATCGAGCGAGCGGCGGAGTTCTCGCGCACCGCAGAGTTCGCAACCGAGTTCGTCGGCTACGAGAAGCTCGACGTCCTGACGCAGATCGGCGCCCTCGAGGAGCTCGAGGGCGGCCTCTTCCTCGCCAAGCTGCGCGAGTCGCCGTTCTATCCCGAGGGTGGGGGGCAGGTGACCGACCAGGGCTGGATCGAGAAGGAGGGCGCGCGCGCCGAGCTCGTGAGCGCGTTCCGCTTCGGCGAGGACCAGGTCCTGCTCTTCGAGGGCGAGGGCTTCGCGGCCGGCGACCGCGTCCGCGCGGTCGTCCCGTGGAAGGTGCGCTTCCCGACGACGGCCAACCACACGGCGACGCACCTCCTGCACAGGGCACTCCAGGAT
>DAITAN010000337.1:0-3051 GCA_036824235.1 Gaiellaceae bacterium
CGAGGCGCTCGAGGCCCTGCTCGCCGGCCCATCGGCGGCCGAGCGGCAGCGGCGGATCGACACCGAGGTCCCCCACGGCGTCCCGCTGCTCGGGCTGGAGGTCGTCGACGGCGTGGCCACGGTCGATCTCGGGCGCGCATTCGCGGACGGCGACCCCGAGAGCGTGTCCGCCCGCTCTGCGCAGGTCGTCCTCACCCTCACCGGCTTCCCGGGCGTCGACGAGGTCAGCCTCCTCGTCGAGGGCGCGGAGCACGCCGTGCTCACCCGCGCCGACGTCCTTGCGCCCCCGTCGCAGCCCAGGCCGGCCGCTGCGTCGGCGCTGCCGAGGATGGCGGGGTCGATGACGGTGCTCCAGCTTCAGCGCAGGCTCGTCAAGCTGGGCTATCTGCCGCCGGCCGCTGCGACCGATCATTTCGATCAGAGGACGCTCTCGGCCGTGATTGCCTTCCAGAAGTGGGAAGGGCTCGTGCGTGACGGCGTCCCGGGACCGGTGACCCAAGCCGCACTCCTCCTGGCGAAACGGCCGAAGCCGCGCACCACCGGGCCGGGGACCCGCGTGGAGATTCTCCTCGATCGGCAGGTCGCGCTCGTCATCCGCCGGGGACGCGTGCTGCGGACGATCCACATCTCAACCGGCAAGCGGGGCTACGCGACCCCGGCGGGCCGCTACGAGGTCTTCCGCAAGCGCCGGCGGTCATGGTCGGTTCCCTATCGCGTCTGGATGCCCTGGGCCAGCTACTTCGTGCGCGGCATCGCCTTCCACCAGGCACGTAGCGTCCCGGTCGTGCCTGTCTCGCACGGCTGCGTGCGGGTGACTGCAGCCGACGCGAGGTGGCTCTACGGCCTGACGCCGGTCGGGACGAAGGTCCGCGTGATCCAGCGCTCCCTGCCGCCTCCTTCGGAGAGCTGAGGTCGAGAGCGCGCGGGCGTCGTGCCCGCGCGCTCCCTCCCCGTTCACCCACCACCTATGGGCGAAGGATGTTGCAGAACCCCGGCAGCGCCAGGGCGGTGTTGAAGCTCCCGTCCATGAGCTCGCGAAGCGGGTGCGGCCCGATGGAATCGATGATCCGACCGGTCTGCCCGTCGATCCAGATCTTTCCCTTGTCGACGAGCACCTCGTCTCCGCGGCGCACGATCGCAGAGACGCCCCTGATGTAGACGAGGGTGCGGAGCCCGGTCTCAGGGTTGAAATAGGTCGTCTGGACGAAGTCGTCGGGACCTTCCTGCAGCGTGAGCCCCGTGACCGTGTTGCGGACGGTGTTGTTCTCCCTGACGTGCCCAATGACGTGGGTCCGCCGTCCCTGGTCGTCGAAGTACGTCGTCTGCTCCACCGTCAGGTTGATGTTCCACTCGACCCCATAGCTCCCGCAGGCGGTCGGGTTGGTGAGCGTTCCCTGTTGGTTGATGGTCGTGCGAACGGGCGGAACCGCGAGCGCCGGCGCGGCGAGCGCGGCGGCTAGCCCGGCAACGAGCGCAAGTACTAGACCTCGTCTCATGGATGACGCCTCCTTTTCCCTCGTTCTCCCATGTCACGACAGCCCCTAGCCCGGCTCTCGTCCCCCGACGATGGTCGTCGTCTCCTGCCTTCCCTGAGCGTCGGGCGAGCGAGACGGTTAGCCACACTAAACCCGGTTGAAGCAGGTGTCAAACCTCCCGGTAGTAGGCTGTTTTTCTGCCTACGAAGGACGTCACCGAGACGCGGGTCGGCGAGCGGTTGCGGGCGGTTCGGCGCGAGCGCGGGCTCACGATCGCCCAGCTCGCGGCGGCCACCGGGCTGACGAGCGGATTCATCAGCCAGCTCGAGCGGGGGCTGAGCTCGGTCTCGCTTTCCTCACTGGCGCGCATCTGTGCGGCGCTCGAGATTCGCTTCGGCGACGTGCTGGACGTACAGTCGGCGGGCGCCGTCGTCCGGCGCGACGAGGCCGGTGCGTGGGCCGTGATCGGCGCCCACCGGGACCTGCTTCTGAGCTCGCTCGAGGAGGAGCGCTTCCACCTGATCGAGTCGCACATCCCGCCCGGCGCCGGGGCGGGCGAGGGTCTCTACACGTTCCCTGCCGACGTCGAGCTCGTCTACGTCCTCAGCGGGACGCTGGAGCTCCGCGTCGACGGCGGCCTCTTCGTCGTGCACGCGGGCGACACGGTCACGTACTCCCCGCGCGAGCCCCACACCTGGCGGAACCCGTCGAGCACAGATGAGGCGGTCGTTCTCTGGTTCTCGGTGCCGAACCCCTTCTGGCCGCGCGTCTCAACCGGCCGGGACGAGATCGAGCCCTAGGCGCTCGAGCCGCAGCCCACGCGGAGGGGTCGTGTCGAGCAGCCTCGGCACCTCGAGCACGAGCGCGTGCCAGCCGCCTCCCTCGAGCTCGCCGTCCAGGGTCGCCTCGCCCGAGACGACGGTCCGGTCGACCCGGACGCCGTCCACCCAGAGGACGGCCGGCGTCGGCGCGGGCGCGCTGACCTCGAGCTGCACCGGGCCCGTGCCGTACAGCCAAAACGGCGCCTGGCGCTCCTTCATGGTGCGGCCCTCCCAGCCCTCGCAGTAGAACGGCTCGGCGTGCGGCGGCTCCGGCACCGGGGGCTCCGTGTCCCCGGCGCCGCGCGCCAGCAGCGTGATTGCGCCGCCTCGGGCCACAGGGGCGTAGCCGTGGGCGACGAGCTCACGCCAGCCGAACCAGGCGCCGGGGACCTCGGCCTGAGCGTAGACGCCCTGGTGGAAGGTCACGAAGCGGATCCCGAGCGTCGCGAGCTCCTCCTCGTCGCCGGGCAGCCACACGCCGCAGGAGATGCGGTTGCGCAGGAAGTAGAAGTCGTAGGCCGGTTGCGGCACGAGCGTCGAATAGCCGCCGGGACGTTTCCGTGGCGCCTGCAGCTGGTAGTAGTCGTAGACGCTTCCGTAGTGCACGCCGGGCTCGATCAGCGGCAGCTCCAGGATGCGCCCTTCCGGCTCGGCGCCCAGCGCTGCGTACGCCTGGTTGCGCCCGTCCGCATCCGAGGCGTCGAGCGGGAAGACGAGCAGGTCGGCCGCGACGAGGACGAGCACAGCTCCCGTCG
>DAITAN010000338.1:0-3049 GCA_036824235.1 Gaiellaceae bacterium
CAGGAACGGGAGGCGGCAGCGGCCCTTCCGCGTGCCCTCGCCGCCGGCGCGGAAGCCGGATCGGCGGGTGCGGCGGAGACCGCCCGTGCCGTGCTCGCCGAGGAACCGCAGCTCGCTCCCGACTACGTCGAGGTGGCGCGGCTGAACGGACGGGTTTACCTTCTGGCGGCAGCGCAGATCGGAACGACGCGCCTGATCGACAACGTCGTGCTGGAAGGAGACCTCGAGTGACCAGCAGGCCGGAGCGGGACGGGAAGCTCCCGCTCACCGAGCTTCACGAGATGGCGAGCCGTGGCGACCGCATCGTCATGGTGACCGCCTACGACTTCCCCAGCGGCCGCCTCGCGGACGCGGCCGGGATGGACATCGTGCTCGTGGGCGACTCCGCGGCGATGACGATCCTCGGCCACTCGGCGACGGTGCCGGTCACGATGGAGGAGATGCTGATGCTCACGCGGGCGGTCACCCGCGGAGCGCGCCGCCCGATCGTCGTCGCGGACATGCCGTTCGGGTCGTTCCAGGTCTCAGACGAGGACGCCCTGCGCAACGCCATCCGCTTCGTCAAGGACGGTGCGGCCGACGCCGTGAAGCTCGAGGGCGCTGGCTCGAGCTCTTCGCGGGTCGTGGCGCTCGTCGGAGCAGGCATCCCCGTCATGGGCCACATCGGCCTCACGCCCCAGTCGGCGACCATGCTCGGCGGCTTCCGTGCCCAGGGGCGGACCGCGGAGAAGGCGCGCCGGCTCCTCGACGAGGCGATCGCGCTCGAGGAGGCCGGCTGCTTCGCCCTCGTCCTCGAGGCCGTGCCGGCGCCTGTCGCGGCGCGGATCTCGGAGACCCTGGTCATCCCAACGATCGGGATCGGCTCGGGCGCCGAGTGCGACGGCCAGGTGCTCGTGCTCCACGACCTACTGGGGCTCTACGAGGGCCGCTCGCCGCGCTTCGCCAAGCGCTACGCCGACATCGGCGGCGACATCCGCTCGGCGCTCGAGCGCTTCGGCGCCGAGGTGCGCTCAGGTGCGTTCCCGGCCGAGGAGCACACGTACGCCATGCCCGAAGACGAGCTGGATGCCTTCCTCAACGGCTCGACAGCGGAATCACGAACGGAAACGTGAGCACGAGGACGGCGAGCACGGCGAGCGCGACTGAGACGCCCGCCCGCAGCAGCCGCCAGCGCTCGACGACCGAGATCCCGTAGATCAAGAGGCCGAGCGACCAGAGCGCGAAACCGACCGCGGCGAGCTCGAAGAGGAACGGGAGCGTGCCGTTGTCCTCTCCTCCCGACCGGAACGAGTCAGTGCCGTAGATCGCGAGTCGGATCGGCCAGATCAGCAGGAGCCCGAGGACAGTCGGCGCGGCCGCGAAGGCAAAGATGTGCCGCGCACGGCGGTAGCTGCCGGACGAGCCCGCACCGCGTATCCCCACGTAGAGGAGCGCGCCGCCGAGCCAGTACGTGACGATGCCGTAGATCCCGCCGCTCAGGAAGACGAGCACCCCGAGCACGGCCGAGCTGTCGTCCGCGGCCGGGTCGTCGAGCAGGCGGCCGGTCTCGGGCACGAGCAGGATCCCGGCGATCCCCGCCAGGACGACGAGCGCGAGTACGGGCTCCTCGCGCGCCTCCATATCTACTTTGGACTCGTCGCGCAGAGCGGCAAAGACGTGCCGCGGCGACTGGAAGATGGCGATCGTCCGCAGCCACCACTGCTTCTCGCGGCTCGGCTCGGCTGCCGTGGGCGCCTCGGCGTTCACGGCATCAGGCTAACCGGGTTCGCTCAAGCTCATCTCCGCGAAGGCGGCCCCCGGATGTCCGCGGTGCTTTTCGGCTATCTCGCGCCAGATCCGGCGGGCCTCCTCCTCCTGACCCGCCTGGCGACGCAAGGCCCCGATGTGCCATTTGGCGTTGATCTCGGTCGTGTCGTCGGGATGCAGCTCGACACAGCGTCGCAAGGCCGCTTCCCCGGCCTGAGGGTCCCGTTCGAACAGCGCCTTCCCGAGATGAAAGTGGCCGAGGGCGCACTCGGGAGCCGCCTCGACCACCTTCCGGCTCAAAGCGACGGCCTCATCGCTCTGCATCCGCCCCTCGTCGGTAAGGCGCTGAAGCGCTCTGATCATCTCCAACACCGAAGAGTCGATCGATCCAGAAAGAAACTGCTCGCAGAGGAAGATCTCAGTCTCGACCATGAGGAAGCCGCGAATCAGTTGCTCGGTTAGGCGGAACTCCTCCAGGGCCTCCTCGTGGCGTCCTACCAGTGTCAGCGTGTACCCCAACTCGTAGTGGGGATACGGCTCCTCGGGCGCAAGCCGCGCAGCCTCACGAAAGCTGGCTTCAGCCTCGGAGAGCTTCGACGCCCCACCGAACCTCATGCCCTTCTCGAAGTAGTCCTCCCACGTGCTCGGCTTGCGGCGGAAGAGGGGCACGAGTCTGGCGGTCAGGCGGCGGCCGCCGCCCGGCTGGGGAGCAGCTCCCGCAAGAACTGCCCGGTGTAGCTCTCCTCGACTTCCGCGACCTGCTCCGGCGTACCGGTCGCGATGACCTCGCCGCCGGCCTCTCCGCCCTCCGGGCCGAGGTCAACGAGCCAGTCCGCCTGCTTGATCACGTCGAGGTTGTGCTCGATCACGAGCACGGTGTTGCCGGCGTCGGCGAGGCGCTGGAGCACCTCGAGCAGCTTCTCGATGTCGGCGAAATGGAGGCCCGTCGTGGGCTCGTCGAGGATGTAGAGCGTTCTCCCCGTCGCCACCTTCGACAGCTCGGAGGAGAGCTTGACGCGCTGGGCCTCGCCGCCGGAGAGCGTCGTCGCCGGCTGTCCGAGCTTGATGTAGTCGAGCCCGACGTCGTGGAGCGTCTGCAGCCGCCGGCGGATCTTTGGGATCTTGGCGAAGAACGCGAGCGCCTCCTCCACCGACATCTCGAGGACGTCGGCGATCGACTTGCCCTTGAAGCGGACCTCGAGCGTCTCGCGGTTGTACCGCTTACCCCCGCAGGTCTCGCACGGGACGTAGACGTCCGGGAGGAAGTGCATCTCGATCTTGATCGTCCCGTCGCCCTTACAGG
>DAITAN010000339.1:0-3041 GCA_036824235.1 Gaiellaceae bacterium
AACCATGTTTCCCCCACGGGCCCCCTTCTTTGATGCCGTGAGGGAACCTCCCGGTTCCCTCACACACCCTCCACCCGCTCATAGACCAAAGGTTGGCCTATGAGCGAGAACGGCGCCCCGCCTCTCCTCGAGGTCGAGAACCTCGTCACCCACTTTCCGGTGTCGCGGGGGTTCGTTGGCGCGCTGGCTCGCCGCCCCAAGCGCGCCGTCCGGGCCGTCGACGGGGTCACGTTCTCGCTGACCGAGGGGGAGATGCTCGCGCTCGTCGGCGAGTCCGGAAGCGGCAAGACGACGACCGCCCAGACGATCCTCCGGCTCGTCGATGCCGACTCCGGGACGATCCGGTTCCAGGGCGAGGACATCTCGCATGCCTCCGGAGGCCGGATGCGCGCCCTCCGCCGTCATGCCCAGCTCATCTTCCAGGACCCGTACGAGTCGCTCGACCCCCGGTTTCGAGTCCGCGACACGGTCGAGGAGCCGCTGCGCATCCATGGCGTGGCCGGCGGAGCGGACGAAAGGGACGAGCGCGTCCGCGACGCCCTGACTCGAGCGGGCCTGACCCCACCCGAGCTCTTCCTCGAGCGTTTCCCGCACGAGCTCTCCGGCGGCCAGCGCCAGCGCGTGGCCATCGCAGCGAGCCTCGTTCTCGACCCCAAGCTCCTCGTCGCGGACGAGCCCGTGTCCATGCTCGACGTCTCCGTCCGCGCAGGGATCCTCACGCTCCTCGACGAGCTGCGGCGAAGCGGGCTCGGGATCCTCATGATCACGCACGACCTCTCGACCGCCGCCCACTTCGCCGACCGGATCGCGGTCATGTACCTGGGCCGGATCGTCGAGGAGGGGCCTGCGCGAGAGGTGGTCTCGAATCCGAAGCATCCGTACACGAAGGCACTCATCTCCGTGGTGCCGAAGCGAGACCCCCGCACGACGACCGAGCCGCAGATCCTGCGCGGCGAGACGCCGAACCCGATCGCGATCCCTTCGGGATGCCGGTTCAACCCACGCTGCCCGATCGCAATTCCGGAGTGTCGAGTGACCGACCCGGAACTGCGGACGCCGGCCGGAGCGGCGGCCTCGCACCTCGCAGCCTGCATCCGCGCGTGACGCTTCCCGCCGACCTCGTCCTCACGGGCGGCAGCGTCTTCACGGCCGACACGGCGTCCGCGGTCGTCGAGGCCATCGCCGTCCGCGACGGGCACATCTCCTGGGTCGGGTCGGCCGACGAGGCAGAGGCTCAGGCGGGCCCCAAGACCCAGGTTCTCGACCTCGAAGGCCGCACGGTCCTCCCGGGCTTCCAGGACGCGCACCTCCACCCGGCCGAGGGCGGCCTCTCAGCGCTGCGCTGCGACCTGCACGGGGCGGAGTCGCGCGAGGCCTGTCTCGAGACCATCGCCCGCTACTCCGCCGAGCATCCCGAGCTCGACTGGATCGTGGGCACCGGCTGGTCCATCGACTCGTTCGAGGGCGGGACACCGAGCCGGGCAGACCTGGACGCCGTCGTCCCCGACCGGCCCGCGTTCTTCGACAACCGCGACGGCCACGACGGCTGGGTGAACACCGTCGCGCTTGCGGCGGCGGGCATCACCCGTGAGACACCGGACCCGCCGGGCGGGAGGATCGCGCGGCTCGAGTCCGGCGAGCCGCAGGGGACGCTGCACGAGGACGCCAGATTCGTCGTCATGGACCTGCTGCCGCCCACCACGCACGACGAGTGGGAGCGGGCCATCCTCGGCGCGCAGAGAGCACACCATGCGCTCGGGATCACCGCCTGGCAGGAGGCGAGTATCGAGGCGGAGACGCTCGCCGCCTACCGCTCGCTCGCCGAGCGCGGCGAGCTGACGATGCGGGTCGAGGGCAACCTCCTCTGGAACCGCGAGCGAGGCGACGACCAGCTCGAGGAGCTCGTCGAGCTCCGCTCCGTCGGGTCGGTCGGCCGCCTGCGGATCCGCGGCGCGAAGATCTTCGCCGACGGCGTGCTCGAGAACTTCACGGGCGCTTTGCTCGAGCCCTATGTCGGCACCGACAACTATGGGATCTCGATGGTCTCGCGCGACGACCTCCAGCGGATCGTCACGCTCCTCGACGCGCGCGACTTCCAGGTGCACATGCACACGATCGGCGACCGTGCCGTCCGCGACGCACTGGACGCCGTCCAGGCCGCGCAGGAGGCGAACGGCCGCCGGGACATGCGCCACCACCTGGCGCACCTCCAGCTCGTCCATCCCGACGACCTGCCCCGGTTCGCCGAGCTCGGCGTCGTCGCCAACGTCTCGCCGTACTGGGCCTGCCGCAGCGGCTACGTCGAGGAGCTGACCGAGCCCTTCATCGGGCCGGAGCGCTCGGCGCGCATGTATCCCTTCGGGAGCCTGCTGCGGGCGGGTGCCCGCCTCGCTTTCGGGAGCGACTGGACCGTGTCGACCGCCAACCCGCTCCTGGAGATCGAGGTGGCCGTGACGCGGATCGCGCCCGACACGCGGTGGCTGGAGCCGCTGCTCCCGGAGGAAGGGCTCGAGCTCGCGACGGCGCTCACGACCTTCACCGCCGGCTCGGCCTACGTGAACTTCCTCGAGGGCGAGACCGGGACGCTCGAACCCTCCAAGGCGGCCGACCTGGTCGTCCTCGACCGCAACGTGCTCGACCCTGGCGCCGGCCCGATCGGCGACGCGCGCGTCGTCCTCACCCTGCTCGCGGGCGAGGCGGTCTACGCCGATCCCGGGCTCGGCTGGTAGGCCTGCTCCTTCAGGAGCCAGTCGGCGAAGAACGGCTCGATGATCCGGTAACCCCCGTCGAGGTCGCGGCCGGCGATCTCTTTCGTCACGAGGGCTCCGATGGCTCGCTGGAGCGCCGGCTTGGGCGGCAGGTCGCGTCGCTCGGCGTAGTCGGCGGCGTAGAGCGAGCGGGTCGGCTCCTCGGCGAGCGCCAGCATGAGGAGCCGCTGGGCGTACGGCGCGTCGTCCCAGAGCTTGGCGAAGTGGTTGTGCTCTGAGCGCAGCGCCTGCTCGAGCGCGGCCTCGACGTCGGCGAGGCAGACAAAATGCCCC
>DAITAN010000340.1:0-3036 GCA_036824235.1 Gaiellaceae bacterium
CACGCCGAGTGTGACTGCGAGGCGCTGCTCCATCTCGGCCCGAAGCGGGGCGATGCGCGGCCGCTCGCCGATCAGGACGCAGTCGGCGTTGACGAGCTCGAAGCCGGCCTGGCGAACGGCGGCCATCGCGCGCTCCAGGAAGAGGAGCGAGGACGCGCCTTCCCATTCCGCGTCATCCGAGGGGAAGAAGCTGCCGACGTCGCCGAGCCCGGCTGCCCCGAGGATTGCGTCGACGAGTGCGTGCGCGACCACGTCCCCGTCGGAGTGCCCCGCCAGCCCGGGCTCGCCGGGGATCCCGACGCCGCCCACCACCAGCGGCGCGTCCTCGGAGAACGCGTGGGCGTCGACACCGATTCCGACCCGTAGGTCGCTCATCCGAGCGGCTCCTGGCGCGAGGACCTGCCTTCGAAGACGGTGACGGTCTCGTAGCCCGCGGCCCGGAGATGGTCGAGACCGGCATCGAAGTCGCGCCCGACGTCCTGCGCGACATGGGCGTCCGAGGCGAGGGTCGCGCCGATACCGCGCTCGCGGCAGCGCGAGAGGAAGCCGAGGTCCGGGTAGAGCTGGCCGACGGGCTTGCGCAGGCCTGCGGTGGAGACCTCCACGGCGACTCCGGCTTCGGCGATGGCCGCTGCCGCGGTCTCGTGGCACTCCTCGACCGCTTCGGACGCGGGACGGCGCCCGAAGATCTTCACAAGGTCGGGGTGCGCGAGGACGTCTGCGAGCCCGCTGCCCGCGAGGTCGCCCAGGGCCGCGAAGTAGCGTCGCCAGACCTCCTCGACGGACATGTCCTCCCAGAGGCCCGGCTCCATGTCGACGGCCTCCCCGTCGATCAGGTGCACGGACCCCAGCAGGTAGTCCCACGGATAGGGCTCGAGTATCTGGGCCAGCTCGCCGTCCCGCCCTGGAAGCCACTCAAGCTCCAGTCCGAGCTTCACCGGCAGGCCGCGCTCCTTGGCGGCGACGATCGCCGCGCAATAGTCGTCGAGGTCGTGCGCGACCCGCGAGCGGTGATAGGGGTGCCCGAGCAGCGCCTCGGTCTGGCGGAAGTAGTACATGTGCTCGGTGAAGCCGATCTCGTCCACGCCGCGCGCGTGGGCCTGTTCGACGAAGCGCTCGACGGTGTCGGCGGTGAGCTCGACGGGGCCCTCGCGGCCGTTCGCCGGCCCGCGCATGTGCATGTGGTAGTCGACGATCACGCCTCGACCCTCAGCAGCGCCTCGGCGAGCTCGAGGTCGGCCGGCGTCGTCACCTTGAGCAGGCGCGGATCCCCGGCGACGATCCGCACGCGGCCGCCGGCAGCCTCGACGAGCCCCGCGCAGTCGGTCGCCTCGCCCCCGTGGGCGTGCGCGCGGCGCAGCGCTCCGGCCGTGAAGGCCTGCGGCGTCTGGACGGCGACGAGGCCGGTGCGGTCGACCGTCTCCGCCACCGCATCGCCCTCGACCCGCTTGACCGTGTCCGCGATGCGCAGACCCGGCGCGACCGCGTCCCAGCCCTCCTCGAGCCCGGCGACGACCCGCTCGACGACCTTCTCGGGGAGGACCGGGCGCGCGGCGTCGTGGACCAGCACGACCGCGGCGTCCTCGGGAACATCCTCGAGGCCGGCGCGCACCGACTCGGCGCGCGTCGAGCCGCCCGTGACCGCGGAGCGCACCTTGCCGGCGGCGATCTCCTCGGCGACGAGGATGCTCGGCTCCTCCCACTCCGGCGGAGCGACGATGACGATCGACTCGACCCAGTCCGACCGATCGAGGCGCTCGAGGCTCTCGGCGAGCAGCGGCCGGTCGCCGAGCTTGGCGAAGGCTTTCGGCCGGTCGCCCCCGAAGCGCTCGCCGCGGCCGGCGGCAACGAGGACGGCCCAGACGCCGGTGCCGGACGTCACTTCAACACGACGAGCTCGCCGTTCTCCTCGACGAAGATCTCCGGGCTGAGCGGGTCCTCGGACATCTGGAAGTCGCGTTGCAGCTTGAGGCGGAACGGCCGCTCGATCCCTGCGCGCCGCACGGCGTTGAGCGGAAGTGCGACGTAGATGTGCTCTTCTGGCACGGCGTAGACAGCCGGCTCGCCGTTGTATTCCCGCTCGATCTGGCGCCGCAACTCGGGCACGATCATACGCGTGGCGTCGTAGCCGTCACCCGAGGCCCAGCCGCACAGCTCCTGGTTGCCCGACGGCTCGCACAGGAGAGGCGAGTCCTCGTTGGTCTGGCGAAGGAGGTTGTCGAGGGCGATCCCCTCGATCTCCTCGACCGTCGTCCCCCAGCGCTCGACGTCCTCCGGACGCACGATTGTGAACCCGTCCTCCGCGTCGACCGCGTAGACGGTCGCGAGGTTGGCCGGCTGCTCGGTCTCAGCCGCCTCGAACCCGAACCTGCGAATCTGGAAGCGCGCCTTGAGGAGCGGCATGAGATCGTCCCGCGCGTCCTCGAAGGAGAGCTCGCCGATGCCCTTCTCGAAGCGTTCCTGGGCGTCCGCGACGACTTCGTCGACGACCTCGTCCCTCGAGCCGGGGTCGTCCTTGACGCGGTCGAAGGGCTCCTGAAGGTCGAGCTCGACCCGGTTCGGGCCCTGCACCGCTGTCAGCTTCAGGTCGGTGCGCGGCTCGACTTCGAACCCGGCGCGGACCAGCTCACCGCGGACGATCTCCGTGAACGCCGAGGGGACAACCGCCGCCGCATCGTCGTCGGAGTCGTCGCCGGCGCAGCCCGCCGCGAAGACGATCGCCAGAGTTGCGATGAGGAGCACACGGACGAGCACCCGCAAAGGATGCCTGCGGCCGTGGTCGGTTGGCGCAGCTAGCTAGCTCGGGACCTTGGCGCTGACCGAGTCCAGCTCTTCGTCGAGCCAGGCTGCGGCCTCGTCCTCGTCCATGACCTTCGCGTACATCAGCTCGGAGGCGAGGATCTTCTTCGCCTTCACGAACATCTGCTTCTCGCCCGTGGACAGGCCCTTCTCCTGATCGCGCAGGGAGAGGTTCCGCACGACCTCCGCGAGCTCGAAGATGTCCCCCGTCTTCATCTTGTCGCGGTTGTACTTGAA
>DAITAN010000341.1:0-3010 GCA_036824235.1 Gaiellaceae bacterium
GGCGATGGCGCCCTGCGTGAGGACGGCTACGTGCGGGGTTCGGTGCTTCGGGTGGGTGCGGCCCAACGCCCTGGGCAGCAGCCCCTCGCGGCCGAGCGCGTACGTGTACCGCAGCCCGGCGTTGTTCAGCGCCGCGGCACAGGCGAAGGCGCCCGTGATGATGAAGACCGACATCAGCTGCCCTAGCCAGGTGCCGATGAGCTCGTTCGCCGGCACAACGTTGAAGTTCAGGTAGTCGACAGCCTCCTCGCCGCCGAAGACGGTCGTCGTTCCCGCCGTCAGCGCGTCGAACGCCTCGTTGCCGGGCCCGTAGGAGCTCACCGA
Organism: Gaiellaceae bacterium; assembly: GCA_036824235.1. GTDB lineage: Bacteria > Actinomycetota > Thermoleophilia > Gaiellales > Gaiellaceae > JAIBJN01. Next base: position 325 of record DAITAN010000341.1, read on the forward strand.
AGCCCAGGACGCGAGGGTGTAGAGACAGCCGACGAAGATGCAGGAGACGTAGACCGCGATCGGGATGATCCGGTGTGGGTCCTTCGACTCCTCGGCGTAGTTGGGCGCGGCCTCGAATCCCACCCATGACCAGAAGGCGATGAAGATGCCGAGGCCGAAGGCGATGCCCTTGAAGGCGTTCCACGGGAGCACCGGGTCGATCGAGACGCCGTCATTGCCACCCTGGATGAAGACTCCGATCGTGAAGGCGAAGATGATGAACAGCTCGGTGATCAGGAAGACACCGAGGATCTTGGCCGAGATGGGAATGTCGAAGTAGCCGAGCGCCGAGATGCCGATGATGCCGAGGATCGCGAACCAGACCCAGTTGATCGGGTCCATGTCGAAGGCGGACGCGACCTTCGCCTGCGCGAAGGCCGCGAAGCCGCCGATCAACGACGCGCCGAAGAGCGTGTAGGCGGCCGCGAGGGAGAGGCCGGACACCATCCCCATCCGCCGGCCGAGTCCGTGGCTGACGTAGGTGAACATTCCGCCTGCAGAACGGAGCTTCCGCGCCATCTGCACGTACGCGACCGAGAAGATCGTCAGGATGATCGTCGCGAAGAAGAAGGCGGCCGGCGCATACTTCTCGTTCCCGGCGCCGACGGCGAACGGGAAGTTGAACATGAAGACGGCCAGCGGAGCAGAGCCGGTGACGCAGAGGAACAGAACGAGGAGCAGGCCGATCGACCCTGACCGCAGCTTCTGGACGTCCTCGCGTCCGTGGATGTCGATCGAGGCGACGGTCCCCTCGTGCACCACATGTGGCTGAACTGGCCCCCCCGCACCCTCCGAGCTAGACATTGAACCCTCCGGTTTCGCGGGCTACCGGCTCCCGCTAGGCGGGCAGCCGGTCGAGAATCGCGCCATCCTCTCCCATCCGCCGGACGAAGTACAGGGTCGCCGGAGACACTTCTTCGCCCAAGATCCCGTAGGTTCGCGCCAGGGTTAGTCGTCGACGAAGACGGCGTCGGGCACGAAGCAGGCGACGATCCAGTTCGGAGCGTCCACGACCTCGGTGATCTTCAGGTCGGCGGCGAGCGAGCAGAGCACGTAGGCGTCCTGGCGCGAGAGGCCGCGCCGGTCGACGAGATGGTCGATCATCTCCCGTACCGAGGCGCGGGCCGCCTCCATGAGATCGCTCTCGACGCCGGTGGTCGCGAACCAGCCGCCCGAGTCCACGCGAGGCGTGAGCGAGCCCGGCGGACGACGCAGCGCCGGTGAGCGCAGCTTCATCCCGGGCGCGATCGAGACGCGGATCGTCGTCCGCATCTGGCACTCGAGGCCCGAGACGCACACTTCCCCGTCGCCCTGCGCACCATGGCCGTCTCCCAGGGACAGCAGGGCTCCCGGCACGCCGACGGGAAGATAGAGCGTCGTCCCTCTCGTCAGATGCCGTAGATCGATGTTGCCGCCGCCCGCATGCGGCGGGGGAATCGGCACCTCGTGCATCCCGGCGCCGGGCACGCCCGTGGTGCCCAGGAACGGCTCGACCGGAACCCGGACGCCGGGCACGAACTCGGTCGCGTCGCCTTGGGTGAGGTCGAAGAACTTCAGGTAGGGGTCGTCGAGCTCGCCGGGCGACAGCAGGCCGAGGCCGGGCAGGATCGCCGCCCAGCCCCAGTCGGGCAGCTCGAAGCCGAGAAACTCGACGGCCAACGCATCGCCAGGTCTTGCCCCCTCGACGTGGATAGGGCCTGCGAGCGGGTAGATCGTGTCGAAGTCGAGCGCGCGGAGGTCCTCCGCCGTCGAGTCGCGGCCGATCTGGCCGCCCGCGAAGTCGTCCGTCTCGACTACGACGACGTCGCCCTGCTCGATGTGCAGCACGGGCTCGATGTCGACGTCCCACCGCCGGTGGGTCGGCATGGCTCGGCTGATCAGGTGCTCGGCCACGGCGGGCGCGAGTATCTCACTCGCCGCGCGGGCCGGCGACCTCGACGGCCGCTCCGAGCGACGAGGCGTTTCGTCCGCGGACACGGGCGACGATTCGCACCCGGTCGGCCCGGAAGAGGTCGCGCGAATGCTCGAACGGGCTTCCAGCGGCGGTCCAGGCCGTCCGCACGATCGAGATCAGCGGCGCGCCCGGCCTGACCTCGAGCGCGCGCCCGTCCGCCGCCGTCGCGCCGACGACCTCGATCCGTTCCTCGGCTTCTCCGACCTCGAGGCCGTACTCGGTCTCGAGCAGGTCGTAGATCGACCCTGCGAGCGAGCGGTCGAGAAGCCCGGGGAAGCGATCGGCCGGGAAGCGGGCTCGCTCGAGCGACACGGGCTGCTCGTCCGCCAGCCGGAGTCGGAGCACCTCGAGCACGAGCTCGTCCTCGTCCAGCGCCAGCGCCGCCGCCGTCTCCTCACCGGCTGCGACCGTTGCCGTCGAGAGCACACGGGCGCCCGACTGGAAGCCCTGCCGGCGCATATAGGCGGGCAGCCCGGTCAGGGTGCTGAGGTCGCGCTCGACGCGCCGCTGGGAGACGAAGATCCCCCCGGAGCGGCCGCGGACGCGGTGCACGACACCCGCTTCCTCGAGCGAGTCGAGGGCTGCCCGGAGGGTCGAGCGGCTCACGCCGTAGCGCGCTGCCAGCTCGCGCTCGGCTCCCAGCCGTTCCCCGGGCGGCGGGGTCCCGGCGGCGATCTCTGCCACCAGCCGGTT
>DAITAN010000342.1:0-3009 GCA_036824235.1 Gaiellaceae bacterium
AAGGCCTTCCTGCGCGTGACGCTGCCGCTCTGGGCGCCCGGCGTCATCGCCGGCACCCTGCTCACGTTCATCCCTGCGGCCGGCGACTTCATCAACGCCGAGCTTCTCGGGACCCCGAACCAGGCGATGGTCGGCAACGTCATCCAGTCGAAGTTCCTCGAGATCACCGACTACGGCCAGGCGGCTGCGCTCTCGATGATCCTGATGGCGGTAATCCTGCTCCTGATCCTCATCTATACGCGGATCCTGGGGACGGAACGGATGGCGGGATGACGACGGCCGCCGAGCCGCTGCCCCGCCACCGCGGAAGCGTCGCGACACGCGCGTGGGCGTTCGTGCGCCACCACACGCTCACGCTCTTCGGGATCCTCGCTCTCGCCTATCTGATGCTGCCGATCGTGGTCGTGATCGTGTTCTCGTTCAACGATCCGGCGGGGCGTTTCAACTACACGTGGGAGGGCTTCACGCTCGACCATTGGAAGAGCCCGTTCGGGCCGCCCTTCCTTGGCGACGCGGTGCTGACGAGCATCGAAGTGGCGCTCGTCGCCACGCTCGTCGCGACCATCCTCGGCACCCTCGTCGCCATGGCCCTCGTGCGCTACCACTTCCGCGGGCGCGGCGCCACGAACTTCCTCATCTTCGTGCCGCTGACCGCGCCCGAGATCGTCCTCGGCGCCTCGCTCCTCACCCTCTTCCTCAACCTGGGGACAGCTCTCGGGTTCTGGACGATCGTGATCGCGCACATCATGTTCTGCATCAGCTTCGTGGTCGTGACCGTGCGCGCGCGGCTGGTCGGCTTCGACCGGCACGTCGAGGAGGCGGCCGCGGACCTCGGCGCCAACGAGTGGATCACGTTCCTCAAGATCACGCTGCCCCTGATCGCGCCCGGGATCCTCGCCGGCGCGCTGCTCGCGTTCTCCCTCTCGATCGACGACTTCGTGATCACGAGCTTCAACTCGGGCACGACGACGACGTTCCCGCTCTTTGTCTGGAGCGCCGCGCAGCGCGGCGTGCCGGCCGAAGTGAACGTCATCGGGACGATGATCTTCGGCGTCGCGATCCTGCTGATGCTCACAAACGTTCTCTGGCAATACCGCCGCGAACTGAAAGGACCCGAATGAGCTATCCCGCGACCTCCCTGTCCGCAGACGAGCTGCAGCAGGCTGCGCGAGACCACCTGTGGCTGCACTTCACCCGCATGTCCGGCTACAAGGACGGCGAGGTGCCGATCATCGTCCGCGGTGACGGATGCTACCTCGAGGACATCCAGGGCAAGCGCTATCTCGACGCGCTCGCCGGCCTGTTCGCCGTCAACATCGGGTACGGATTCGGCGAGGAGATCGGGGAGGCGGCGGCTGCCCAGCTGCGGGAGCTGCCCTTCTACACGAACTGGAGCTACGCGCACCCGCGCGCGATCGAGCTGGCGGCCGAGGTCGCCTCGGTTGCCCCCGGCGACCTGAACCGCGTCTTCTTCTGCTCCGGCGGGTCGGAGGCGGTCGAGTCCGCGTGGAAGCTCGCCCGCCAGTACCACGCCGCGCGCGGAGAGCGCCGCTGGAAGGCGATCGCCCGCCGGATCGCCTACCACGGAACGACGATGGGCGCGCTCTCGATCAACGGCATCGCCGCCCTGAAGGCGCCGTTCGAGCCGCTCGTGCCGGACACGCTCCACGTCCACAACACGAACCGCTACCACCGCCCGCCGGAGGAGACCGAGGCGGAGTTCACGGCGTTCCTCCTCGATGACCTCGAGTCGATGATCCTGCACGCGGGGCCCGAGACCGTCGCCATGGTGATTATGGAGCCGGTGCAGAACGCGGGCGGGGCGTTCACGCCGCCGGAGGGCTACTGGGCGGGCGTGCGCGAGATCTCCGACCGCTACGGCATCCTTCTCTGCGCCGACGAGGTGATCACCGGCTTCGGGCGTGTAGGCAGCTGGTTCGCCTCCGAGCGCTACGACATCCAGCCCGACCTGATCACGTCGGCCAAGGGCCTCTCTTCGGCGCACGCCGCGATCGGCGCCGTCATCGCCTCCGACAGGGTGATGGAGCCCTTCCTCGAGGGCACCGCGATGTACATGCATGGCATCACCTTCGGTGGCCATCCGGTGATGGCGGCGATCGCGCTCAAGAACATCGAGATCATGAAGCGCGAGCGCATCGTCGAGAACGTGGCCGAGAACCAGGACGCGTTCCGATCGACGCTGGCCCAGCTCCTCGACCTGCCCATCGCGGGCGACCTGCGCGGGACAGGCTTCTTCTACGCGCTCGAGCTCGTCAAGGACAAAGAGACGCGCGAGACGTTCTCCGAGGAGGAGTGCGAGAGCCTGCTCCGCGACTTCCTCTCCCCGCGCCTCTTCGAGGCGGGCCTCATCTGCCGTGCCGACGACCGCGGCGACCCGGTCGTCCAGATCTCGCCGCCGCTCGTCGCCGAGCAGGCACAGTTCGACGAGATCGCCGGCATCCTCGGCGAGGTCCTATCGGAGGCCTGGGAGCGGATGGCGCGCGGCTCCGCTCCCGGCCGGGAAGGTGAGGCCCGGCGGGATCCGCAGTAGCCCCATGAAGGCGATGGTGCTCGACTCCCCGGGGACGTCCCTCAGGGAGGTCGAGCTTCCCGCGCCCGAGGCGGCCGCGGGCCAGGTGGCCGTCGCCGTGGACGCCTGCGGCGTCTGCCGCACCGACCTGCACGTCGTCGACGGCGAGCTGCCCGACCCCAAGCTGCCGCTCGTCCCGGGCCACCAGATCGTCGGGAGAGTCGTCGAGGCCGGGCCCGGCGCGACGCGCTTCGCAAGGGGCACGCGCGTCGGCATCCCCTGGCTGGGCTGGACGTGCGGAGAGTGCCGCTACTGCCTGAGCGGTCGCGAGAATCTCTGCGACCGCGCACGCTTCACCGGGTACCAGCTCGACGGCGGCTACGCGGAAGCTGTCGTCGCCGACGAGCGCTTCTGCTTCCCGATCCCCGAGGGCTACGACGACCTCCAGGCCGCGCCGCTCCTCTGCGCCGGGCTGATCG
>DAITAN010000343.1:0-2987 GCA_036824235.1 Gaiellaceae bacterium
CGTTATCGTCGCCGCGCGGACCGCGACCTGCTGGGCGGCGCGGTGCGGCGTCGTCACGACGACGGCCTCCGCGCGAGGAAGCAGCTGGCCGAGCGAGATCGCCACGTCGCCGGTTCCGGGCGGCATGTCCACGACGAGCGTGTCCAGCTCGCCCCAGTGCACGTCGGAGAGGAACTGCTCGAGCGCTCGGTGAAGCATGGGACCGCGCCACATCACGGGCGTGTTTTCGTCGAGGAAGAAGCCGATCGACATGACCTTGAGATCGCCGCGGACGGGCGGCACGATCATCGCCCGGTCCCCGTCGTCGACGGCAACCGGACGCTGGTGGACGCCGAGCATGTGCGGGATCGAATAGCCGTAGACGTCGGCGTCGAGCACGCCCGTCTTGTGCCCGAGCGTCGAATACGCGGCGGCGAGGTTCGCAGCCAGCGAGGACTTGCCCACGCCGCCCTTGCCGCTGGCCACGGCGAGCACGCGCGTACGCGCGTCGACCGAGATCCCCGGCGTTCGCTCGGAGACCCCGCCGCGCAGGCGCGTCGTCAGCGCAGCCTTCTCGTCCGCCGTCATCACGTCGAACGTGAGGGCGACCTCGTCGACGCCGTCGAGCGGGAGCAGCGCACGATCGACCTGCTCCTGGAAACTGGCGCGCAGCGGGCAGCCGGCAACGGTCAGAGCGATCGTCACCCCGACGCGCGGACCCTCGATCGCGACGTCGCGCACCATGTCGAGCTCGATGACCGAACGCCCCAGCTCGGGGTCGATCACCTGCTCGAGCGCGCCGAGGATCTCCTCTCGTGTTGCCGCCATGCACCCAAGGCTACCAACGTCGGCGCGCAGGCCAGGCCGGTCCGGCGTCCTCTGCTGCCAGACTCACAGCCCTGATGGACGCACATCTCCTGCTCGTAGAGGACGACCCCTCGATCCGCGAGACGACCTCGCTCGGCCTGACCGGGGCCGGCTTCCGCGTGACGACCGCCCCCGACGGTCGCGAGGCGCTGCTCCGCTTCCGGCAGCAGCAATTCGACCTCGTGGTCCTCGATCTCATGCTTCCGGAGGTGGACGGCTACGAGGTCTGTCGCGAGATCCGGCGTACGAGCCGGGTCCCGATCGTGATTCTCTCCGCCCGCAGCGACACGGTCGACGTCGTCGTCGGCCTCGAGCTCGGCGCGGACGACTACGTCACGAAGCCCTTCGAGATGCCGGAGCTGGTCGCCCGCGTCCGCGCCGCCCTGCGGCGTGCGTCCGCGGGGGAGGCCGCCGAGCCGCACATCGTCGTCGGCGACCTCGAGATCGACCCCGGGGCGTTCCGGGCGACGAAGGGCGGCAAGGACCTCGAGCTGACCGCGACGGAGTTTCGGCTGCTGCACGAGCTCGCACGACGGCCCGGGCAGGTCTTCACGCGCGATCTCCTGCTCGAGCGCGTCTGGAACTACGAGTACCTCGGCGACTCGCGGCTCGTCGACGTCGCCGTCCAGCGCCTGCGCGGGAAGGTCGAGGACGACCCGCGCAGCCCCGTCCTCATCTCGACGGTGCGCGGAGTCGGATACCGCTTCGAACGAACGTGACGGACCTCCCGCGCGTCCACCATCCGGGACGCCTGCGGCGCCGTCTCGCGCTCGCCTTCGCGCTCACGGCCGGGATCGCGGCGGCGGCCCTCGCGGCCGGCTCCTTCTTCCTCGTCCGCGACGCCCGGCTCGACGACTCGGTCGAGCGCTCCCTCGACCAGACGCGCTTCAACCTCGTCCTCGCCTCCGAGACGCTTTCGGCCGGCGGCCCCGACGAGTTGCTGGAGGCCTACGAGCGTCGCGGCGGATTCGACACGGTGCTGCTCCAGAACGACCGCAGCTTTCCGTCGAGCCTCTCGCTGGGCGAGGAGCAGGTGCCCGAGGACCTCCGCGCGCTCGTCGCAGACGGCCAGCTCGCGTACGAGCGCACCACGGTCGCCGACACGAGCTACCTCGTCACTGGCGGGCAGGTCCCGGGATCCGAGGACGAGGCCTACTTCTTCTTCTCCGAGGAGGAGCTCTGGGACGAACTGGCCGAGCTGCGCACCATTCTGCTCGCCGGGCTCGGAGTCGTGATCGTGTTCGCGGCGTTGGCCGGGCTGCTGCTCGCGCGGCGCATGCTGGCACCGGTCGCGCGGGCCAGCGACGCGGCACGATCGCTGGCCGAGGGCCTGCTCGACACGCGCCTCCCGGTCGAGCGTGAGGACGAGTTCGGCGCCTGGGCGGCCTCATTCAACGAGATGGCCGACGCGCTCGAGGCCAAGATCAACGAGCTCTCGGAGGCGCAGGCCCGCGAGCGGCGGTTCACGGCCGACGTCGCGCACGAGCTGCGCACACCGCTCACGGCCGTCGTCAACGAGGCATCGCTCCTGGCCGAGCACATCGAGCGCATGCCGCCCGAGGCGCGGCGGCCGGCGGAGCTGCTCGTCGCCGACGTCAGCCGCCTGCGCGACCTGGTCGAGGACCTGATGGAGATCTCCCGGCTGGACGCCGGCACGCAGCCGGTGCGGCCCGAGCGGGTCGACCTGGGCTCGCTCGTCACCTCCGCCGTGAGCGCGCGCGGCTGGCGCGAGCGCCTGCAGCTCGAGGCCGACGAGGTCGTGATTACGAGCGACCCCAGACGGCTCGAGCGCATCGTCGCCAACCTGATCGGAAACGCGCTCGAGCACGGCGGCCGCGACGTGGTCGTTCGAGTCGGAAGCGACGGGATCGGCCCGTTCGTCGAAGTCTCCGACCGTGGGCCCGGCATCGCGCGCGAAGACCTCCCGCATCTCTTCGACCGCTTCTTCAAGGCCGACCGCTCGCGTGCCGGCCGCGGCACCGGCCTCGGACTCGCGATCGCGCTGGAGAACGCACGCCTTCTGGACGGCGAGATCGACGTCTGGAGCGAGGCCGGTGTCGGCACGCGCTTCACGCTCCGCTTCGCTGTTACGAAACCGTTACACGACGGTGAGGGCGGCGTTGCGGGCGACGAGCACGCTT
>DAITAN010000344.1:0-2984 GCA_036824235.1 Gaiellaceae bacterium
GCCCTGCCCGTCACGAGCACGGGTGCCGACGCGCGCGTCTGGACTCGGCCGCCGGCCTCGGCGACCCGGGCCGCTAGCGAGGCCACGCCGCGATCACCTCGGGGATTCTAGGAGGGCCGTCGCACTCCCAGACGCAAGCCAGCGGGCCGCGTCGCGGTATGTCTCGCCGCGCTCGCCGCGGAAAAGGACGCTGCGCAGGCGCGCGCCGAGGAGGAGCAGGCGGCGGGCGCGCTCCGCCTCCCGCGGCCCGCGGTGCTTGGCGAGGAAGCGCAAGTGCCCGCGCACGTTCTCCCGGAACATCCGGCCGCCGTGCGAGGCACCGCCGACATGCGTGACCTCGGCCCCGGGATAGAAGAAGACCTTCCAACCGGCCTCGCGGAAGCGGTAGCACCAGTCGGTCTCCTCGCTGAAGAGGAAGAAGTCCTCGTCGAAGAGCCCGACCTCCTGGGTCGCGGCGCGCCGCACGAGCAGGCAGGCGCCGTAGAGCCAGTCGGCCTCGCGCACGCTCTCGTGGTCGAAGCGCGCGCCGTAGAAGGCGTTCAGCGCCTGTGTGCGAGGCGCGAGCTTGCGCAGGAAGAGGTACTCGGTCGCCAGCCGCCAGACCGTCGGAAAGCCGCGCACGGAGCGCTGGAGCGAACCGTCGGGGTTGCGCAGGCGCGGCCCGACGACGGCGGCTTCGGGATGCTCGTCGCCGAAGGCGGCCAGGCGCTCGACCGCATCCCCGAGAGGCCACGCGTCGGCGTTCAGGAGCAGGTACCAGTCGCCCGTGGCCGCCTCCATGCCCGCGTTGTTGCCCGCGCCGAAGCCGCGGTTCTCGGGGAGCTCGACCAGACGCACGGAGGGGAACTGCTCGCGGACGAGCTCGGGCGTCCCGTCGGTGGACGCGTTGTCGACGACCACGACCTCGTGCCCGCGGTCGACGACGGCCTCGAGGCAGCGCACGAGGTGCTCGCGGACGTTGTACGAGACGACGACGACCGAGACGCTCACTGCGCTTCGGCGACGGGAGACCGCATCCGCCAGAAGAGAAACGCACCGGGCAGCGAGGTCGCGATCGAGACCGCGAAGTAGAGAAACCCGGCGGCGAACGCGGCCTCCTGCGGGACGTCGAAGCGGCCCAGGAAGCCGACGAAAAAGGCCTCCCGCACCCCGATCCCGTTCAGCGTGAACGGAATCATCTGCACGAAGAAGAGGAGCGGCCCGAGGATGATGTAGACGACCGGGGAGACGTCGATCCCCACCGCCTCGCCACAGAGCCAGATGGCGACCACGCGGGCGAGCTGGGCGACGACGGTCACGCCCAGGACCTGCAGGAGCACGCCCGACGCGTTGCGGTACTCGTGCATCGCCCGGTAGAGGCTCTGCATCGGACCGTCGATCCTGAGGCGCTTGCCGAGCGGGAAGAGGCGCTCCTCCAGATGACGTCCGAGCCGCTTCGAAAAGAGCAGGAGCCCGAGGATGACCAGCGCGGCCAGGAGGGCGAGCTCGAGGATGACGAGCAGGCGCACGCCTTCGTACCGACCCGCCGCGAGCGCAAGGGCGACCGCGACGAGCACGAGCGTCCCGACGGAGCCGAGGATCCGCTCCATGACCACCGCGCCGGCGGCCGTCGCCTTCACGTCAGGCCGGCGGCGGGCGTGCTCGATAATCCTGACGGCGTCGCCGCCCACGGCCGTGGGCAGCACCTGGCTCGCCGCGTAGCTCACGAAGTACATGCGCACGAGCCAGCCGTACGGCTCGTGCACGCCGCGGACTCTGAGCAGGGCCCACCAGCGCCAGGCCATCAGCCACGTCGTCGCGAGGAAAATCAGGAGCGACGCCGCCACGTAGCCCCAGTGGCTGTCGCGGAGGATGTCGACCGTCTGCTCGACGTCGATCTGCCAGAAGAGCAGCGCCAGGACCGCCCCGCTGACGAGCAGCTGGAGGCCGACCTTGCTCGAACGGCTCACGCCTGCCGGCCCGTGAAGCGTGCGTGCACGCGCCGCAGCGCCTCGATCGCGTCCTCGACGTCCGCGTCGGAGTGGGCCGGGGACAGCGGCAGCGAGAGCACCTGGTCGCCTGCAAGCTCCGCGACTGGGAGCGAAGGCTGGTCGGGGTAGCGCTCGCGGTAGTAGGTGAGCCGGTGCACGGGCAGGAAGTGGATGCTCGTCCCGATCATCTCCTCGCCCAGGGCGCGCTGGTAGGCGTCACGGTCGGCGCCCGCGCGCTCGGGGTCGACCCTGATGACGTAGAGGTGGAGCGCGTGCACGTCGCGCTCGTCGCGGGCGAGCGTCTCGATCCCCGGCAGGTCGGCGACGGCCGCGTCATAGGCGGCAACATGGCGGCGGCGGATCGCGGCGTGCTCCTCGATCTTGTTCAGCTGGCAGAGCGCGACCGTCGCGAGGAGGTCGGAGAGGTTCGCCTTCCAGCCGGCCACGGTGACGTCGTAGAGCGAGCCCTCGCCGCGGCGCATCAGCCGAAGGTTGCGGAGCTCCGCGGCCAGGTCACCGTCGTCGGTCGTGACCATGCCGCCTTCGCCTGCCGCCACGTTCTTCGTCGCGTAGAGAGAGAAGCACGCGGCGACCGAGATCGCCCCGACCTTGCGCCCGCGGTAGACGGACTCCGTCGCGTGGGCCGCGTCCTCGATCACCGGCAGGCCGAGCGCGAGGAGCGGGTCGAGGTCGCACGGCTGGCCGGCGAGGTGCACGGGCAGGATCGCCTTCGTGCGCTCGGTGACCGCGGCGGCCGTGGCGTCCGTGTCGATGTTGAGGTCGGAGTCGCGGACGTCCACGAACACCGGCCGGGCGCCGCAGTGGACGATCACGTTCGCGGTCGCAGGCCAGGTGATCGGCGTCGTGATCACCTCGTCCCCGGGCCCCACGCCGGCCGCAAGCAGTGAGAGGTGCATGGCGGCGGTCCCGGACGCGAGCGCGACGGCGTGCTCGGCGCCCACGTACTCGGCGAAGCGGCGCTCGAGCTCCTCGGCGCGGGGACCGCTCGTCAGC
>DAITAN010000032.1:0-12274 GCA_036824235.1 Gaiellaceae bacterium
CCGGATCGGTGGTCGCCCGCTCATGGCGACCGGGCTCGCCCTGCAGGCGATCGCGCTCGGATGGCTCGCGGCCGTCTCGACGCCGACGGTCTCCTACCTGACGCTCGTCCCGCCGTTCGTGATCGCGGGGATCGGGATGGCGCTCTTCTTCGCCCCGGTGGCCAACGTCGTCCTCTCCGCGGTCAGCCCGCGCGAGGAGGGCCAGGCTTCGGGCGCCAACAACGCCATCCGCGAGCTCGGCGGCGTCTTCGGCGTGGCGGTGCTCGCCTCCGTGTTCACGAGCCGGGGCGGCTACGAGTCGGGCCAGGCCTTCGTGGACGGACTCGTTCCGGCCATCTGGGTCGGCGCGGTCGTCGTCGCGGTGGGCGCGGTCGCCGCGCTCGTCATCCCGCGCAGGCGTCGCCCCGCCGAGGCCGAGGCCGGTCAGAGCAAGATGCTGGCGGAAGCGGCCTGACGGACGAGCAGATTCGCCGGCGGCGGTGGCTCGCCGCGCCGCCGCCGGTGTCGTGAAAGTGTCAGGGTCTCCGCGGCCTGTCAGAACCCGGAAACGGCATACTCCATGCCGCAATCGTGCAGGAGAATGCTCACCGGTCCCACGCCTCCCTCGAGCGCGGTCTCCGCGAGAAGAAAGCGGAGAAGATCGTCCGCCTCGTCGAGACGGTCCGCCCCTGGGACGGCGCCCACGTGCTGGACATCGGCACGGGCGCCGGCGTGATCGCCCACACGCTGGGACAGAAGGTCGGGCCGGAGGGCGAGGTTCACTCGCTCGACATCGGTGACGAGCGCGTGGAGAAGGAGGGCTACAGCTTCCAGCAGGTCACCGACCCGCAACTGCCCTTCCCCGACAAGACGTTCGACATCGTGCTCTCGAACCACGTGATCGAGCACGTCGGCGACAAGCCGGAGCAACGCGTGCACGTCTCCGAGATCCACCGCGTCCTCAAGGACGACGGGTTGCTCTACCTGGCCACCGCGACCCGCTGGGTGCTGATCGAGCCGCACTACATGATCCCGTTCCTGAGCTGGCTCCCACGCCCGCTTGCGAGCGGCTACCTGCGCGTGACGCATCGGGCCGAGGAGTACGACTGCTACCTGCCGACCCATCGAGGCCTGAGGAAGCTCCTGGCGGCAAGCGGCTTCGCCTGGAAGGAGCCCGTCTTCGACGCCATGCGCCTGATGGCCGAGATCGAGGACCACAAGGGGCTCACGCGCAAAATCCTCACCGCCCCCGAGCCGGCCATGAGGATGATGCGGCCGGTGATCCCGACCATCATCTGCCTCGCCCGCAAGGACGAGGCGCCCTCGACGTCCTAGCTATCGCAGATCGCGGTTCGACTCCATGTCGAACCACATGGCGAACAGCAGCAGCTGGAGGCCGGAGATGACGAGTAGCGCGACGAGGACGATCGTCGCCGCGGGCAGCGTGTTCCCGAGCAAGCGCAGGACCGTCTCCGCGATGCCCAGCCCGACGCCGGCAAGGAAGAGCAGCAGCCCGAGCGCCCAGAAGAGGACGAGCGGGTGGAAGTCGCGGATCACGTACTTCGAGCCAAGCCGCCAGAAGAAGCCCTTGAAGAGGAGCCAGGAGATGGTCGGCACGACCTTCCAGAGCCGGATCCCGCTCCGCTCCCCCACCCCGTAGATCGGCCGCGACGGATAGTCGCGGACGCGCCGGTTCCACACGTTCAGGTGAACAAGCATGTCGTTGGGGAAGCCATAGCGCGGGTAGAGGCGGTCGAGGTCGAGCATCCTGAGTGCCTCGAGGCTCACGGCCGTGTAGCCGGACTGGGAGTCGGCCACGTGCCAGTAGCCGGACGCGATCTTGGTGAAGAGCGAAAGCGCCGCGTTCCCGAGGTAGCGGGTGTGCGGGATCAGATCCCAGGCCTGGCCGGTGAAGAGGCGGTTCGCCTTGGCGTAGTCGCACTCGCCGACGGCGATGGCGTGCACGAGAATCTCGAGATCGTCTGGGTCCATCTGGCCGTCGGCCGCCATGACGGCGGTGACGTCCATCTCCTCGGCGATTGCGCGCTTGTAGCCGGTGACGATGGCCGCGCCGACGCCCTGGTTCCTCTCGTGGCTGATCAGCTCGACGCGCGGGTCACCCGCCCGGGCACGTTCGGCGGTCGCGTCCTTCGAGGCGTCGTCGACGACGATGATCCGGTCGACGAAGGCAGGGATGCTCGCAACGGTCGGCCCCACGAGGGCCTCCTCGTTGTGGGCCGGGACGACGACGGCGACGGTCTTCCCCTCGTACACGCCAGGAAGTATGCGGGCGCGCCTGGACGCTAGGCCCTGCGGCGGCGGCCGACGATCGGATCCCAGGCCAACGCGGCGGCGAAGCCGACGATCAGGCCGATGAGCGCGCCGACGACGATGGAGCTCCGGCTCGAGCGCGGGGTGACGGCCGACGCGCGCGCCTCGGTCACGACCTGGCCCTTCTCGACGTCACGCGCCTGGGCGAGCAGGAGCTCCACTTCCAGGCGTTGGTCGGATAGGTCAGAGCGATCCCCGCGGGCGAAGCCGAGCAGGGTGACCGCGGTGACGCGGTCCTCGGAGGAGGTGTCGGGAGCCGAAGCCTGCGCGGTGAGTTGTGCGATGAGGGCCTCCGCCGCTTCGAGGTCGCCGTCCAGCTCTTCCAGGCGCGCCTCGTAGGCGGTGATCTTCGTGTCGGCGTACGCCGACGTGCGCTCGACCACCTCCGCGGCGAGGAGATTCGTCGCCTCGGCGACGGTTCTCCGCGGCCACGGCCCGCGGACGGCGATCTCGAAGAGCTGGTTCGTCTGACCCGTGCGGACGACGGCGCCCGAGACCTGGCTCGTGGAGATCCCCGCGCGCAGGCGGCGGGCATCGACGCCCACCTGCTCGGCGACGTCGCCGACGACCTCGTCGCTGCGCGCGATTTCGCGCACGGCGGCCGGGTTGGTCTGCACGCTCGGTACCTGTGAGCCTCCCGAGGCCGAGAGCGGCTGGCCGAGGTAGATGGTCGCCTCGGCCCGGTTGACGTCGCTCGAGGCCGTCGAGGAGAAGATCCAGCCGATCAGCCCGCCGATGACGAGCCCGAGGACGAGCAGCCACCAGCGCTTGGCCAGACGGCGCCCGTAGCGTCCGAGATCGATCTCCTGTTCCGCCTCCAGCTCCGGGAGCTCACGGCTCTTGGCCGGGCGGGTTTCGGTGTCCGCGCTCATCGCGGCCCTCGACTCTAGCTGAGGGGCCTACGGGGCAGTGCGCCTGCCCACCCCTCTAGCATGCTGCCGGGTGGAGCCGAACGCCGCACCTCTCCTCGTCCTCGGCGTCCGCCGTTCGGGAACGACGCTCCTCCGCGTCATGCTCGACCGGAACTCCCAGCTCGCGGTTCCCGACGAGTCCTACTTCGTCCCACAGCTTGCCGACCGCCACCGCGGGCGGGTCGACGTCGAGGCCTTCGTCGACGACCTGCGCCGCGTCGGAACGCTCCGCGAGTGGGGCGTGGACCCCGACGACGTGCGCACCCGGCTCCGGCCCGGCATGTCCACCGGGGAGGCGATCGCCGCCGTCTACCAGACGTACGCCGCCGCTCGGGGAAAGCCCCGCTGGGGAGACAAGACGCCCATGTACATGCAGCATCTCCCCCTACTCGAGCGGCTCTTCCCTGCGGCGCTCTTCCTCCATCTCGTGCGTGACGGCCGCGACGCCGCCACGTCCTATCTCCAGATGCCGTCCGGGATCGTGACCGAGTCCTGGGGACATCCCGCGTCGGTGCGGGACTTTGCCTGCCAGTGGGCGACGGAGGTCCAGGCCGGCCGTGCGCTAGGCCGGCGCGTCGGCGCCCGGCGCTACTTCGAGCTCCGCTACGAGGATCTCGTCGCCTCGCCCGAGAACGTCCTGAGCCAGATCTGCGCCTTCGCGGGCCTTCCCTGGGAGCCGGGGATGCTCGGCTACGCGGAGGAGGTGGACGTGAGCGCCAGGCCGCACCAGCAGAACCTCAGGCGACCGCCCACCGTCGGTCTCCGCGACTGGCGGACGGACCTCGAACCGGGCGACGTCGCGGGCTTCGAGGATGTCGCCGGCGCCGTCCTCGCCGCGCTCGGGTACGAGCTCGCGGGCACCGCGCACGCCTCCGGCCCGAGCACGCGAGGTCGGGCGAAGCTCCTCGCCTACCGGGCGCAGACCTGGGCTTGGCGGACGACGGGGAGCGTCGTTCGGCGCTCTCCCCTCTGGGCGCGCCGCCACCCGCCGCTGGCCTAGGCGCTACTCCCGAGGGCTCAGCCTGCCCCGGTAGGCGGCGAGGAACCCGTTGAGGGAGAAGTAGTAACGCTTGTCGGTGGCGATTCCCGGGGCGTAGGCACCGAGCTTGTGCCGCCAGACGATCTTTCCGTCGGCGACGCGGAGCCCGAGCGTCTTGCCGTTGAGCGTCGAGACGAAGACGAGATTCCCGACGACGAGCGCTGGCGAGAGGACCTTCCCGCCGACGCTCCTCGACCACAGCACGCGCCCGTTGCTGGCGCGCAGGGCGCGCAGCTGGCTGTCGAAGCCGCCGACGAAGATGCGCCCGTCGGCGATCGCGGGCGTGGCGTACCCCATCGCGCCCATCGACCGCGTCCAGACGATGCTGCCGCTCCGTGCGTTGAGAGCCACGATCTTGCCGGCCCTCGACGTCGTGTACAGGCGCTGGCCGTCGGTCGACGCGCTCGCGTAGAAGCTCTCGTAACGCAACAGGTCGCGCTTCACGTACGTCGTCCAGAGCTCGTTGCCGTCCGAACGCCGCAGGCACAGGACCGAGCCGGCGTAGGTTGTGATGCAGACACGGTTCCCCCAGATCGACGGGCTCGAATTGATCCGTCCACCCGTGTCGTAGGCCCAACGGATGGCTCCGCTTGAAGCGTTGACGGCGAAGAGCCGTCCGTCGGTGGAGCCGAAGTAGGCCGTGTTGTCTAGGACGACCGGCGACGACTCGACTCGGCCTGCCGTTCCGACGCGCCAGAGCACCTTTCCGTTCGCACGGTTGAGCCCGGTGACGGTGCCGTCGTGCGAGCTGACGACCAGTCGTGGGCCGGCGATCGCGGGCGACGAGGCCATGAGGTTCGCGACCTTTCGCTTCCAGACGAGGTCACCCGTATCGGCGTCGATCGCGAAGGTCGTGCCTTTCGCGTTGTTGACGTACAGGGTGCCGTCACAAAACGTCGCCGGATACTCCATGAACCCGATCGCGCGGCCCCAGATCGCCTTCGTCGGCCTGCCCAGATCGATGTCCTCGCGGGCAAGAGTGCGCTGCGGGTTCCCACCGAAGGAGCGCCAACAAGGGCCTTCCGGCTCCTCGGCGGGCTCCTCGACGGTCTCGACCGGCTGCTCCTCTGTGGTCGTCGGCAGCTCCTCGGTCGCCGTGAACACCGAAACCCCGGCGAGCTCGGTGTCGATGCCGGCGTCAGGCGTGTCCGTCGCCCGCAGGTAGGCGGCGACCGCCACCCCGGCCAGGACCAGCGCGACGACCGCAAACGCGACGATGAGGACCTTCTTACGCATGAAAACCCCGAGCGATCCAGTATGCCAGCGGCCCCGGAAGGGTCCCGCAGCTCACTCGGCATGCGGCTTCGCGACCACCGCGGCCGCGATGCCGAGCGAGAGCCACACGAGCGGGTCCTCGAAGAAACCGCTGTAGAAGAGCGAGTGCACGAAGATCGCGAGGAAGACCACGGCGGTGCCGAGGCCAAGGATGCGGTCTCGCAGCCACGCGCGGTAGAAGAGGAGTGCGGCCGCGACGAGGAAGGCCAGGTAAAGGGCGACTCCCACGACGCCGAGCTC
This sequence comes from Gaiellaceae bacterium, assembly GCA_036824235.1. Lineage (GTDB taxonomy): Bacteria > Actinomycetota > Thermoleophilia > Gaiellales > Gaiellaceae > JAIBJN01. Next base: position 5,776 of record DAITAN010000032.1, read on the forward strand.
GGCCGCCACCGTGAGCGGCGCTGTGTGCGAGGACTTGGCGAGGCGGTCACGACTCGCCCCTAGCTCCTCGCTCACCTTCTCCTCGGCCCCGATCCCGACGCCGCCGATCGGATGCTCGCGCACGATGTCGATCGAGTTGGCGACGAGGTCTGAGCGGCCGCTCGTCAGGCGGCGCAGCGACTCGTCGTAGCCGGCGGCGGCCAGCGCTGCGCTTGCGAGCAGCAACGGCGCCAGCGCTCCGACCAGCACGACCGTCCTGCTACGACGGGTGCCCGCAACGGCCGCAACGAAGAGGACGCCGATGACGAGGGCGATCATGCTCGACTGCGAGTAGGTGAAGAAGAGCGCCAGCCCGAGGAAGGCGATCACAGCCGCACCCGCCGCCATGTTCAGGCGGGTCAGCCAGAGCCCGACGAGAATGACGAGCATCGCGACGACGAGGTGGCGGCCGTAGATGCTGGGGTCGCGCAGGAGCGAGGCCGTGCGGAAGAAGCTCTCGTACGCATTCCCCACCTCGAGGTCGCGCGCGAGGACGAGCTGGCGGGTTGCACGCTCCCAGAGGCCAACGGCTGCGAGCACCACGGCGATGCCGGCGAGCGTGCCGCCCAGCGCCAGCGGGAGCCACGACGCGACCGGCGCCCGCGCGGCGATCCCCACGAGGAGCGCGAAGGGGACGTAGAAGAAGAGGAGGTCGACGGCGCTGGCGTCGACGTCCAGAGACCAGAGGGCGGAGATCGCGGCCAGGCCGATGAACCCGGCCACGGGTAGCGCGAGGAGCGGCGGCACGACGGCGACTTCGCGGTCCCGTAGCGTGCGCACCGCGAGTGCAAGGCCGGCTGCCGCGAGGACGCCGTAGAGCGGCACGAGCAGGTACGCCCGCTGCGATCCGACGTCCAGCAAGATCCGGAAGGGCGCCGCCGCGAGCAGCGCGACGGGCCAGACGGCCGGGTAGCGGGCCAGGACCGCGGCCAGCCCGCCGACGATTCCGGCCAGGACGACCAGCGCGCCGATGCGGAGGGGGCCGTCGACGAAGCGACGGAGATCGTCCTCCGGGACCAGCGCAACGGCGAGAGCGATCTCCGCACCGGCGAGGACGACGATGCCCGCGAGGAGCGCGACCCGCTCGCGCGCGAGCAGGACGAGCGTCGCCCCCACGGCCCCGCCGAGCGCTGCAAGCTGGATGACGGAGTCGGTCTCCACGGGGCCGCGCGCACTTTACTGCGCGGCCTGAGGCCGCCTAGCGGGTTCCCTCGGCCTTTTCCCAGGTGGGCGCCACGCCGCCCTGCCGCAGATACCGCGCCAGCGCGACCACCGTCGCCCAGCTCACGAGCGTGTAGTAGTGGGCGAGCGTTGCGCCCGGCAGCGGCACTCGCAGCCGGCCGGCCGCCGCGAGGCCGAGGAACGCGAGCTGACCGGCGAGGGCCGTGCGGTAGATCCCACCCTCACGCGCAAGCAGAAGGCTTGCCGCGAGGAGCTTCAGGTGGAGCAGCCCGCTGGCGTACCGGAGGAGGCGGTGCGAGACGAGCTCCAGCGCGTAGACCGGCGGAACGCCCGAGAGCATCCGGCCCTCGAAGACCGTGCGCCAGCACCAGACGAACATCCGCACCTTCCGGCGATACTCCTCCTCGTTGTCGCGCGAGGGCTTCTCGAAGGCGAGCGCTTCGGGCTCGTACACCGCCCGGCGGCCCTTGCTCGTGAAGAGGTAGGGAAAGCCGAGGTCGTGGCCGAGCGGGTACTCGACGTAGTCGCTGCGCCGTACCGCGTAGATGGAGCCGTTGCCGCCGGTGACCGAGCCCAGAGCGGACTCCTGCTCGCGCTGCCAGAGCTCGTAACGCCAGTAGGCGCCCTCGCGGTTGGTCCCGTCGGGCTGCTGGAGCTGGAGCCGACCGCAGACGTAGGCCACCTCGGGGTCGGCGAAGTTACGGGCGAGCTTGCGCAGCGCGTCAGGCGCCCAGGTTGCGTTGGCGTCGGAGAAGGCGACGAGCTCGGAGTCGGTCCCGCGCACCGCGCGGTCGAGCGCGGGGCGCTTCCCCTCGCGGGGGGCGCGCAGCAGGCTGACGCGCGGCTCGCGCGCGGCGATCTCTTCGACGATCTCGTCCGTGCGGTCGTCGGACGCGTCGGAGGCGACCACGACCTCGAGCTGCTCGGGCGGGTAGTCGAGGGCGAGCAGGTTCTCGACCCGGCGGCCGATCACCGCGTCCTCGTTGTGCGCCGGGACGACGACGACCGTCTTCGGCGTCTGCTCGTCCTTGCGCACCGCTCGTCCGCGCACGCGCGCCAGCGCGGCTGCGGCGAGCGGGTAGCCCGCGTGTGTCCACGCGAGCGCGCCCAGGCTTCCCCAGAAGACTCCCTTGACGAGCACGTCAGGACGTTAGCGACCGCGCGCGGTCCCGGTACGCGGGGAAGTAGCCGTCGAAGGCGATCTCGGTGACGCCGGCGAGGCGGCGGTAGGCCTTTTCGTCGTGCACCGCCTTGCCCACGGAGGCCGTGACGAGGTCGTCCGGCGCGAACCGCCGCTTGTAGTCGAAGAGCGAGTCCTCCTGGCCTCCGACGCCCCCGCCGAGGTGCAACGCCTCGTATCCGCGCTCCTGCCCCCAAGCCGCGGCGGCGAGCAGCGCGAGATGGCTCGCGCCCAGCCCGCGGCCCTCGTCGCTCGCTCCGCCGAGGTGGTAGTGAAGCCACGGCGAGCCCGCCAGGCAGAGAACGCTCGCCGCGAGCTCCTCGCCGCGGCGCACCTCGACGAGGACGAGTGCGTCGCCCAGGCGTGCGAGCGCCTCCCAATAGGCCGTGGAGAAGAAGTAGAAGGCCGAGGCCTCGTTTCGCCTCATCGTTTCCTCGTAGAGCGCGACGAACTCCGCCAGCGAGCCGGGGTCCTGCACAACGGTCGCCGCGAGCCCTTCGCGCTCGGCCTTGCGGACGAGCCGGCGGTGGTGCTTGTCCATTCCGGCAAGGAGGTCGCGGCCGGGCGCGAGGCTCCAGGCGACGGTATGGCCGAGCGCCTCCACGTGGACGCCGACGGCATCGCGCTCGTTGCCGAGCAGCGGATGAAAGCGCACGAAGGTCGCCGGGAGCCCCTGGTCGCGGCACCAGGCGTCGTAGCGCTCCCAGAAGCGACCGAGATCGGCGTTCCCGGTCAGCGGGAGCGGGCCTCCGTAGCCGTACGGGCTGGTCACGTCGGCGGGATCGTCCCGCAGGATCGCTGCGAAGCCGACGTCCGCGCCGGGAAGGTGGAGGAAGAGCGGCCTCCCCCCGTCGAGGAGCGCCGAGGCCTCCACGTAGGCGCGGCGGAAGTACACGTCGGCGCCGGCGGTCAACGCCTCCCACTCCTCGCCGTCCACCTCGCGGAGATCCTCGCCGCCGGCCCGCGCACGCTCGATGTTCGTCGTGTCCTCGACCGGCGCCGGCTCGGGGCGACGGAGCTGGCCCACGGTCATCGCCAGGATCCTGGCGTCGAGCCCGAGCGACCAGTGGTCGACGTACCAGATGTCCTGCTCGATCCGCTCGGGCCAGGCGATCTCGTCGCGCCCGTTGACCTGCGACCAACCCGTGATCCCCGGCCGTACCTCGAGTCGCCGCCGCTCGTGCTCCGTGTAGTGCGCAGCCTGCTCGACGAGGTCGGGGCGCGGGCCGACGAGCGACATCTGCCCCACGAGCACGTTGGCGAGCTGCGGCAGCTCGTCCAGGCTCGTGCGGCGGAGCCAGCGCCCGCTGCGCGTGATGCGCGGGTCGTCCGGGAGGATCCCGTACGGGTCGGCGAGGCCCATGCGCTTTCCCTCCTCGATCGCGTCCTGGATCATCGTCCGGAACTTGAAGAGCCCGAACGGCCGCCCTCCCTGGCGGACGCGCCGCTGGACGAGGAAGACCGGCCGGCCGGTCTCCACCAGGATCCAGATCGCGATCCCGGCGAAGAGCGGCGAGAGGACGACGAGCAGAACGGCGGCGCCGAGGCGATCGAGGAGCCACTTGACCGCTTTCACGGGACGATCTCCCGGTAGAGCTCCTCGTGGGCGCGCGCGGCTTCGTCCCAGGTCAGAGCCTCGCGGGCACGGGCCGTGCCGTCGTACGCCTTCCGCAGCCCGCCGTGCTCGGTCAGCAGCCGGACGCAGGCGTGAGCGAGGGCTGCCGGGTCCTCCGGGGGCACGACGAGGCCGGCGCCGTAGTCGGCCACGGTCTCGCCCAGCGAGCCCACGTCGCTCACGATGGCCGGGCGCCCGTAGCCGATGGCGGTCGCCAGCACGCCCGAGGAGTCGAGCTCCCGGTACGGGAGCACGACGGCGGCCGTCTCCGCCATGAGGCCCGCGATCTCCTCGTCGCGGACGTAACGGAGGCGCCAGTCGATCGCCTCGTCCACGCCGAGCCGCACCGCCTGCTCGCGCACGGGCTCGATCGGGTCGAACGGGTCGCCGGCGACGACGAGCCGGGCGTCCGGCACGCGATCGAGCACGGCGGGAAGAGCGGAGACGAGCACGTCGAGTCCCTTGTAGCGTCGCAGGAGCCCGAAGAAGAGGAGCGTCTTGCCCTCCGGCGGGCCGAGCGGCTCGGCGGAGACGTCGAAGATCGGATGGGCGATGCGCACGAGCCGCTCGCGCGGGACACCGAGACCGGCGAGGCGCTCGACTGCCCGCGACGAGTGGACGACGACGCGGTCGACCGTGCGGAGGATCTCGAGCCACGTGTCGAGCTGCCCCTCCCGGCGCGGGACGACGTCGTGCGCCGTCAGCACGGTGTGACGTGCGCTCGCGAGCTTGCGCACCCAGCGCGCGTCGACGCTGGGCCGCGGCAGCCATTGGAGGTGCACGACGTCCGGATTCAGCGACTCGACGCGCCGGCGGAAGCGCATGATGCTCGGCCCGTACTCGACCGCCTTCAGGGGCAGGCGCAATGGGGATCGGGGGAAGCGCCGCGTGAGCTTCGAGGAGAGCGGCAGGAAGAGCTCGTGCCGCCGGTAGCCGTCCGGCGTCGGCAGGTCGTCGTACGCAAACGGCGAGGTGAGGAGATCGACCTCGAGGCCGCGGCGCGCCAGGGCCGACGCCAGCCCGTGGTCGTACGGAGGCGTGAAGCTCGCGGGGTCGACCAGCGCGACGCGCATCAGAACCGTCGGCGCAGGTACCCGAGCGACGCGACCGCCCCGCGCAGGTCGTCCACGGCGAAGTTCGCGCGCACCTTGCGGCCGCCCACGTAGGGCGCGGCGAACTCGCGGACACCGATCCGCCGTCGCCGGGCGAGCTGCAGCGACACCCAGACATCCTTGGCGAGAAAGATCCAGCGCGCGTCCTCCTTGAACGTCCCGAGCGGCTCGACCTCCTCCCCGGCCAGGTCGCGGTAGGCCACGTCGGCGAGGTCGAAGGCGCGCGTCATGACGAGCCCGCCCCAGATGGGCGTGCGCGTGTTCACCTCGATCAGCTTGAAGGAGCCGTCGCGCAGGTCGTGCGCCATCTCGATGTGCGCGAAGCCGGTGTAGCCGGCCGAGCGGAGCAGCTTCTGGCCCTGCTCTTCGACTTCGGGGACGTAGTCGACCTCGAACACCGCCGACGAGCCGAAGTCGATCGGGCTCTGGCGGACCTTGCGCCCGACAACGCTGCCGAGGGGCTCGCCCGAGCGACCGACGTAGGTGAAGAGCGAGTAGATGCGGTCGGTTGCGTCCGGGACGAGCTCCTGGACGATCATGTCGAACCCGTGCTCGCGGGCCCGGCGCCACACAGCCACCGCGTCGTCGAGGCTCTGCGCGACCACGGCCTTCTCCCCGAACGTGGCGGCGAACTCCTGGCCCTCGGCCGGCTTGACGAGGAAGGGCGGCTGGAGTCCCGCTGCGCTGATCGCCTCCTCGTCGCTCGCCAGCACGGTCCTGGGCGCAGGCACGCCTGCCTTCTCCGCCTCGAGCACCAGGATCTCCTTGCGGCGCAGACGGCGCGCGACGTTGGGATCGTCGGGGAGCGGGACGTCCGCGATCTCGCGCAGCTCGTCCCAGCGGTCGAGCACGAGCTCGACATTCTCGTCGCGCTCCGGGAAGAGGACGACGCTGCCGCCGTCGGCGATGCGGCGCAGGGTGTCCAGCAGCGCGTCGCCCGGATTGCGCAGCCCATTGTCGCCGAGTAGCACGCGCTCGCCGACGTAGCGCGAGGAGAGCCCGAACTCGTTCCCGCGCCAGGCGATACCGGTCACCGGCGCTCCGGCGCGCCCGAGCGCGCGCACGATGGCAAGCCCCGCATGGAGGAGCCCGAAGACGACGGCAGGACGGGCCTTCACGTCAGCGCCGCCTCGTAGGCGTCGAGGTAGGCGTCGACGACGCCGTCCCAGTCGCAGAGCTCGGCGATCCGCTTCCTGCCGGCCTCCCCCATGCGGCGCCGGAGCGCCTGGTCGGCAAGAAGGCTGTCGATCGCCGTCCGCAGGGCCGGCGGGTCGCGCGGCGGGACGAGGAGCCCGGTCTCGCCGTCCGCGACCAGCTCGCTGAGCCTGCCGACCGCGCTCGCCACGACCGGGCGCGCGCGAGCCATCGCCT
>DAITAN010000345.1:0-2971 GCA_036824235.1 Gaiellaceae bacterium
GAGGCGATCGCCGGCTTCGCCGGTGCGGGGCGGCGGCTGGAGCAGCACGGCAGCGCAGGCGACGTGCTGATCGTCGACGACTACGCGCACCACCCGGCCGAGCTCGCGGCCACGATCGCCGCCGCCCGGACGCTCACCGAGGGACGGCTGGTCGTGCTCTTCCAGCCACATCTCTACTCCCGCACGATCCACGTGGGGAGAGAGCTGGGCGCGGCACTTGCGGCGGCCGACGCCGCCGTGGTGACCGAGATCTACGCCGCGCGCGAGGAGCCCGTGGCCGGAGTGAGCGGGAAGCTCGTCGTCGACAGCGCTGCGGAGGCGAGTCCGGGGATGCCGGTCGGCTGGGCGCCCGTGCTCGGGGACGCCGCCCGCCTCGCCGCATCGCTCGCCCGTCCGGGAGGAGTCGTCCTAACGGTCGGGGCAGGCGACGTCGACGGCGCCATCCCGCTTCTCCAGGACGCGCTGTCCCCGTGACCGAGAACGTCGCGCTCAGCCGGTACACGACCCTCGGTAGCGGAGGGCCCGCGCGCTGGTTCGCTGAGCCTGCGAGCGTTGAGGAGCTCGTCGAGCGCCTCGAGTGGGCCTCGCGTGAGGGTCTGCAGGTCGCGGTCGTGGGCCTGGGGTCGAATCTCCTCGTCGCCGACGAGGGGTTCCCGGGGCTCGTCCTCAAGCTCGCCGGCGAGCTCGCGAGGGCCGAGGCCGTCGACGGCCGGCTGGTCGGTGGCGGCGGCGCGCCGCTCGCCGTGTGCCTGCACCGCGCGCGGGCGGCGGAACTGGGCGGCATCGAGTTCGTCTGCGCCATACCGGGCACCGTCGGCGGGGCCGTCTGGATGAACGCGGGTGCCTACGGCGGCGACATCGCCGGCGTCCTCGAGCGGGCGCTCGTCGCGGACGCGGAGGGAACGCGCTGGCTGACCCCCACCGAGCTGGGGCTGCAGTACCGCACGTCGGGCCTCCAGCACGGACAGGTGGTCGCGCGGGCCGAGCTTGGGCTGGCGCCGCGGCCGGTCGCCGACATCAAGGCGACGGTCGCCGAGATGCAGGCGAAGCGCAAGGACGCCCAGCCCACGAACAAGCGAACCTTCGGGAGCGTCTTCAAGAACCCCGACCACGAGCTGACCGCAGGGCGAATGCTCGAAGCGTGCTCGTTGCGGGGTCACCGGATCGGCGGTGCCCAGATCTCGCCGAAGCACGCCAACTTCATCGAGAACGCCGGTGGGGCGACGTCCTCGGACGCGGTGGCGCTCATCGTCGAGGCCCGCCGCCGCGCGAGCGAGCAGTTCGGAGTGCACCTTCACCCCGAAGTGCAGCTCCTCGGCGCGATCGAGATCCCGCCACTCGCCTGACGCCGATCCCGTGGAAGCGCCGGGTAGGACCGCGTCGCCCCGCGGCGAACTCGATTCCGTGGTCCGGCGACCGCATCTCTCTCTCGTGCCCGCACATGGGCTGGGCGGCCGCCTGCGCGCTCCGTCGGCCCGCGTCCTTGCGATCGGAGCGAGCATCGTCGCCGCAATCGGCCTCCTCTATCTCGGCGCGCGCGAGACGCCGGTCTTCGCGCTCCAGGAGTTGGAGGTCTCCGGCGTGTCGCCGGCCATGCGGCGGTCCGTCGAAGCTGCCGCGAAGCCGTACGTCGGCGAGAGCCTCGTCGCCCTCGACCAGGACGAGCTGCGCCGGCAGCTCCAGTCGCTCTCGACCGTTCGCTCGGTCCGCCTGGACAGGGCCTTCCCGCACACGCTCCGCATCTCAGTCGTGCCCGAGCGTCCCCTGGCCGTCGTGCGGCGCGGGCCGGACGCATGGCTCGTCTCCGAGCATGGCCGCGTGATCAAGGAGCTCGATCGCGGCCGTCGCAACGCGCGCACGAACGTGTGGGCTGGTCCCGACACGAACCTCGTCGTCGGTGCGACCGTCCAGGACGGCGAGCTGCTCGCAATCCTCGATGCCCTTCGACGGGTTCCGGACACCTTTCCCGCGCGCGTGAGCATGGCGCGAGTGGAGGATGAGGAGGTGACGCTCGTCCTCGCGAGCGGCATCGAGCTTCTCCTCGGCGAGCGAACGGCGCTGCCGCTCAAGCTCGCCGTCGCCGCCGGCCTCCTGAGCGCGCTGACCGCCGACGAACGCGGCGACCTCGGCTATCTCGACGTCACGGTGCCTAGGCTCCCGGTCGGCGGCGACAAGTCTCAACTCTCAAGTTGAGCGTGAGACTTTCCACGGAATACCGCTGCAAATAGGCATTTGACATACCCGCCGACCGGACGTACCCTCAGCCGGACGCTCAAGCTGAGCTTCAAGCTCGGCGTGTCACGGAGGGGATCAGAGTGAGAGAACAATCGGGCAATTATCTGGCCGTCATCAAGGTCGTCGGAGTGGGCGGCGGCGGGTCGAACGCCGTCAACCGCATGGTCGAAGCCGGTCTTCGCGGCTGCGAGTTCATCGCCGTGAACACCGACGCACAGGCGCTCCTCATGGTGGAGGCCGACCAGAAGATCCACATCGGCACCGCCGCGACGCGCGGGCTCGGCGCCGGCGCGAATCCCGAGAAGGGTTACGAAGCGGCGATGGAGACGCGGGACGAGCTGAAGGAGGCGCTCAAGGGCGCCGACATGGTCTTCGTCACCGCAGGCGAAGGCGGCGGCACCGGAACCGGAGCCGCGCCGGTCGTGGCGGAAATCGCCCAGGAGCTCAAGGCGCTCACCGTCGGCGTGGTCACGCGCCCGTTCGGGTTCGAGGGCGGCCGGCGCGCGGAGCAGGCCCAGGCGGGCATCGGAAAGCTCCGCGACAACGTCGACACGCTGATCATCATCCCGAACGACCGCCTGCTCCAGGTCGTCGAGAAGCAGACTCCGCTCGGCGACGCCTTCCGGATGGCCGACGAGGTGCTCCGCCAGGGCGTCCAGGGCATCACCGACCTGATCACGATTCCAGGACTGGTCAACCTCGACTTCGCCGACGTGCGCACGATCATGACCGACGC
>DAITAN010000033.1:0-12237 GCA_036824235.1 Gaiellaceae bacterium
TGACTTGTGCCGGCGCGAGCACGAAGCTCTCCTGCGGCGCTGCGGGAAGCCCACGCTCGGCGGTGCGGACGACGCGCCAGATGAAGATGTAGAGGAGGACGATGAAGGCGGCCTGCAGCGCGATGAGGATGGGCTCGACAGACACGCTGTGGGTCTCAGAACCCGCGCTCGAAGCGAAGCTCGGTCGTTCCGAGCACGACGCTGTCGTCCGGCTCGAGCTTCGCGCGCTTCACGCGCTCCCCGTTGACCGTGACCCCGTTCGTTGAGCCGAGATCCACGATCCAGTAGGCGCCGTTCTCGTGCCTGATCTCGGCGTGCCTACGCGAGACGTTGGGATCGTCGACCGGGATGTCGGAGTCGCGGGACCGTCCCAGCACGAGCGCGCGGTCGGCGAGCTCGTGGCGCTTGCCGTTGACGACGAGCACGGCAGATGCGTGGGCGAGGTCGAGCGCTGCCGCCTCTTCCGAGGAGACCGCCTCGGTGTCGGCGGCAGGCGGCCTGAAGATCTTCGTCTCGCTCGGCGCCGCCTGCGGCTGCACCTCCGGCGGGACGTCCACGGGCCGGCCTCGCTGCGGCTGAACCATGCGCGTCGCGATGCCGAACTCGCCGACGCTCAGGTCGTCGTCTTCCTCCATGAGCACCACGGGCGACGTCAGGAGCGCGTAGCCCTCGCGCCGGGCGTGCTCGGAGAGGTAGTCCGAGAGCTCCGTGAGGAGCGAGTCCTCGTAGTTCCCGAACTGGTCGCGGTCGCTCGGCGAGAGGTAGAGCGTGTACTCGTTCGGCACGTACACGCGAGAGACCGAGACGGTCTTGGCGTCGTCCATCTCCTTGGCAAGCTTTCGCGCCAGCTCGACCGGCTGCACGTGCGTACGGAAGGCGCGGCCGAAGACGCCCTCGACGAGCGACTCGATCCGGTGCTCGATGCTCCGCAGGACGCTCATAGGAAGCGGACACAATTGTGCCCGCCGGGCACTCTAACGACGCTCTCGAAGCAACGGATACGCGAGCGCACCCGTTGCGAGCCAGGCTGCCGGGGCAGCCCAGGCGGCGGCGACAGGCTCGCCGCCCACTGCGAGCGGTGCAAGAAGCAGTGCCCCGACAAGGCCCGCGCCCCATCCTGCAACGCCCCAGAGCCCACGATCCCGCGCCGGCCGCGCGGCCACCGTGGCCGCGACGAGTACGAGGGCGACGACGATCATCGTCGGGCGGCTCGTCAGAAGGTTCGTGACGGCGTCGAACGACGCGGCGGGGCGCTCCGTGCCTCGAAGGCTCGTCGTGGTGGGCGCCTCCTCGCCGGTGAGGGGAAGCCGCGATCCCGCTGCGATCGCCGTCCCGGCCGCGGCCAGCACGCCCGCGGCCGCGAGCGCCGCTTGCCTGACGACCCCGCGCCCATGGAGCGCGACCAGGGGCATCAGCGGCAGCAAGTGCACGAGCGCCAGCAACGGCCCGGCAACGAACAGGAGCCCGGAGCGCGCGTCGCGCGCGAAGAGGACGAGCCAGGCGATCGCGAGCGGCACGTAGGCCACTGCAAGGCCCAGCGAGACGTTCCCCAGAGGAAGGACGGGCACGGCGAGCGCGGCTGCGAGACCGGCCCGCGGGCTGACGAGCGCCACGAGCGCTGCGATCGCGCCCAGGAGGAAGGGCCAGCCACCGGGAAAGAAGGGCAGCAGGAGCGCCGACCCGGTCGCGAACGCTCCGGCGAGAATCGCGTGCGGCCCCTGCTCCTGCAGGCGGGCGGGGGACGAGACGGCTCGGCGCCGCTCGGAGCGGTCCTCTTCGACGGCGCGAACGAGATGGAGCGCCTGCCGCGCCGTCGGGCGCTTGCGCGGATCGGTCGAGAGCATCCGGTCGACGGCTCGGCAGAGCTTGCGGGGAAGGTCGGGGCGCAGCTCGGCGAGCGGCTGGGCGCCCTGCTCCACGCGGCGTGCGGTCTCGAGCGGCGAGACGGCCCAGAAGGGATGACGGCCGGCCAGCGCCTCCCACAGGATGACGCCCAGCGACCAGACGTCCGCCGCGCCGGTCGCCTCTGCGCCGCCGAACCTCTCCGGAGCGATGTAGGCGAGCGTCCCGGGCACGTCGCCGGCGGCGGTCAGCGTGTCGGCCTCGTCGATCTGGGCCATGCCGAAGTCAAGGAGCCGGATGGAGATCTCGTCGCTGCTCTCCACCATGACGTTGGCCGGCTTCACGTCACGGTGAATCACACCCTTGGAGTGTGCGTGGGCGAGCGCCTCGAGGATCTGCGCCGCGGCTTCGACGGAGCTCCAGTCGTCGAGCGCGCCGCCGCGCAGGGCATCTCGCAGCGTGCAGCCCGAGATGAAGGGATAGGCGACGTAGACGTGGCCCTCGTCACGGGCGAGCGCGAGTGCGCGCAGGCACCTGGGGTGGCGAAGGCGCGTCGCGGCCTCGACTTCGCGCTCGGCCCTGGCGCCGGCCTTGCCCTCGCGCGCGACGATCTTCAGTGCGACCTCGCGGTCTGCCTGTTCGTCGCGGGCGAGCCACACTGAGCCCGCGCCGCCGCTCCCCAGCGGCCGCAGCGGGCGGTAGCGACCGAGAACGAGATGGTTCTCGCTGAGAGCGACTGCGTGTTCCACGGACACCCGGCACTTGGCGCTGGCTCCCGAAAGTCCTGCAAAGTCCGAGGTGGGTGGTAGACTCGGCGACTTCTTCGACCCCTGAGCGGCCGTGTTCGACAGAGAAAAAACCGAGTCCGAGAGCGACATCGAGTTCGACTTCTTCGACGAGTCGCCAACCGTCGAGTCGACTCAGCGAGGGGAAGGCGGGCCGCGGAAGCGGCGTCGCCTGCCGACCCGTCCGCCCGCGCCTCCCGGAGGGCCGCAGCTCTACCGCCTCGGAGTGCTGATCGCGGGCGCGATCGTTCTCGCGGTCATCCTCATCCTCGTCGTCAACAGCTGCCGGAACAACCAGAAGGTCTCGGCCTACGAGGACTACGTCGAGAGCGTGAGCACCATCGCGGCGCAGTCCGAGGATCTCGGCCAGCAGCTCAACACGCAGCTGACGACCCCGGGCATCAAGCTCGAGGCTCTGCGAAGCGACGTCGAGGGCCTTCGGGACCAGCAGGAGCAGATCCTGCGCCGCGCGCAGGAGCTCGAGCCGCCGGGGCCGCTGCTCGAGCAGCAGGCGAGCCTCGTCGAGGCGATGCAATTCCGCGTCAACGGGCTCGACGGTCTCGCGACGGCTATGGCGCAAGTGGCCCAGACGAGCGATCCAGGCGAATCCGGCCAGCTCCTGGCGTCCCAGGCTCAGCGGCTCGTGGCGAGCGATGTCGTCTACGCCGACGGGTTCCAGTCGCCGACCGAGACGGTGCTCGAGGAGCAGGGCGTCTCCAACGTGCCGGTTCCTGCCTCGAAGTTCGTCCAGAACCCCGAGTTCGGCAGCCCAACGCAGTGGGAGCAGACGGTGGCGCGCCTCACGCAGGCGCCGGAGTCGGGCGGCCTCCACGGCAACGGCATCCAGGCCGTGAAAGTGCAGCCCAGCGGGGAGCAGCTCTCGCCGAGCGAGGACAACTCCATCAAGTCGACCGGCGACCTCGCTTTCGACGTGCTCATCCAGAACTCGGGTGACAGCCAGGAGACGCAGGTCGAGGTCACGCTCACGATCCTGCAGGATCCGCAGATCAAGAAGGTGCAGGTCATCGACATCATCAACCCGGGTCAGACGAAGACCGTCGTCTTCCGCGACTTCGGGGAGCTCTCGTTCGCCACGAGCACGACGCTGCAGGTCTCGGTCGAGCCGGTGCAGGGCGAGACCAACAAAGACAACAACACGGTCGAGTACCCGGTCATCTTCACGGTCGGCTAGCGCCGGCGCTAGGCTAGGGCCCGATGTCGGACCTCTCCGACGCGGCTCCCTGGATCGCCATCGGCGCCGCTGCGGCGGCGGTCGCCGCGCTCCTCGTGTCGCTCGCCTTCTATCTGAAGCTGCGCGCCGTGCGGAAGGCCCAATTGGTGCTCCTCGGGTCCAACAAGGACGATCTCGTCAACTTCGCCGTCTCGCTCCAGACCCGGATCGACGACCTCCACCGCGTCGTCGACGAGGTAGCGGCTGCGCTTGCGCGCATCGACCGGCGCGTGGACGGATGCCTTTCCCACACGGCGCTCGTCCGGTACAACGCCTACGAGGATGCGGGCGGCCACCAGTCGGCCTCGCTCGCCTTTCTCGACGGCGCGCGCTCGGGCGTCGTCATGAGCGCGATCCAGGGGCGCGACTATGCGCGCATCTACGTGAAGCAGCTCGATCGCGGCAAGGCGCCCGTCGCGCTCTCGCCCGAGGAGCAGGAGGCAGTCGACCGCGCGATGGCACAATCCGGATGACGTACCGGAAGGCAGACATCAGGCCCTACGAGCCCGACGACGAGCCTCTTCTCTTCGGGCTGGCAAGCCTCGATCGCGGCGCCGACCGCCGCACGCTCACGGTGCTCGAGCGGGAGACCGTCTTCGTCGCCGAGCTCGGGGGTGAGCCGGCCGGCTACGTGGCGCTCGAGAGGGCGGGCGACGCCGTGCGCGTCGACCAGCTCTTCGTCAGCCCCGAGCACGAGGCCGAGGGCATCGGGCGCCAGCTGCTCGAGTTCGCGGAGGGATTCGCGATCTCCGAGCGCGCTCTCTCGCTCCAGGTCGTCGTGGCGACGTCCGACCGCAGGGCGTCGGCCTTCTACCGCGGCCGCGGTTTCGTGGAGGCCGGGGAGGATCTGCTCGAGCTCGTGCTGCCGCAGCCCTAGCAGCTGCCCTAGGGTCGCCTCGCTCATCTACGATTTGCGCCAATGCAGCAGGTTCTCGTGCTGAACGCGAGCTTCGAGCCCCTCAACGTCTGCACGGTCCGGCGCGCGCACGTGCTCGTCTTCAAGGGGAAGGCCGAGGTGGTCGAGGAGCTGCGGCAGCCGCTGCGCTCGGCGGCGGACACGTTCCCGTGGCCGCACGTGATCCGGCTCCTCCACTACGTGCGTGTCCCACGCGCTGTGAAGCGAAAGATCTCACGGCGAGCGCTCTTCGCCCGCGACGGCCACAAGTGCGTCTACTGCGGCTCCTCGGGGCGGCTGACCCTCGACCACGTCGTCCCGCGCTCCCGTGGCGGCGACTCCGTGTGGGAGAACGTCGTCACCTCCTGCGCTCCGTGCAACCTGCGCAAGGGGAACAGGCTGCCCGAGGAGATCGAGATGCGCATGCACATCACTCCTCGTGCGCCTACTCCCGCGCTCTTCGTCACGCTCTCGGCGTCGCGGATCCCCGACCGCTGGCAGCCGTACCTCGCCGCCTACGCCTAGGCAGCGAGAGGGGCGAGCCGAAGCCCGCCCCTTCGCGAGCGATCAGGCGTCGTAGTAGAGCGAGAACTCGGCCGGGTGAGGCCGCAGGGCGACCACGTCGACCTCGTTCTCGCGCTTGTAGTCGATCCAGGCGCGGAGCACCTCCTCGCTGAAGACACCCCCGCGGAGCAGGAACTCCTGGTCGTGCTCGAGCGCGTCGAGCGCCTCGCCGAGCGAGCCCGGAACCTGGGCGATGTCACCGCGGGACTCCTCGAAGAGGTCGAAGTCCGCCGGCTCGCCCGGGTCGAGGCTTTTCTCGATGCCGTCGAGTCCCGCCATGAGCATGGCCGCGAACGCGAGGTACGGGTTCGCAGTCGCGTCCGGGCAACGGAACTCGAGCCGCTTGGCAGAGGCCGACTCCGAGTACATCGGGATGCGGATCGCCGCCGAGCGGTTCCGTTGCGAGTAGACGAGGTTGACGGGCGCCTCGTAGCCGGGCACGAGGCGGCGGTACGAGTTCGTCGTCGGAGCGCAGAAGGCGAGCAGCGCAGGGGCGTGCATGAGCAGGCCGCCCACGTAGGCGCGGGCGAGCTGCGACAGGCCCGCGTAGCCGGACTTGTCGGAGAAGAGCGGCGTGCCCTCTTTCCAGAGCGACTGGTGCGTGTGCATCCCCGAGCCGTTGTCGCCGAAGATCGGCTTCGGCATGAACGTGGCGCTCTTCCCGGCGAGTCGGGCGACGTTGCGGACGACGTACTTGTAGGTCATGACCTGGTCGGCCATGCGCGTCAGGCTCTGGTAGCGGAGGTCGACCTCGCACTGGCCCGCCGAGGCGACCTCGTGGTGGTGGAACTCGCACGGGATGCCGAGGCGCTCGAGCGTCAGCACGATCTGCGTGCGGAGGTCGTGCAGCGTGTCGTGCGGCGCCGGCGGGAAATACCCACCTTTCTCTCGCACCGTGTAGCCCAGCCCGGCAGTCCCCGAGTTCCAGTGGCCCTCGGCGGAGTCGACGCTGTAGTGCGCCTTGTGCGGGGCGAGCTCGTAGGAGACTTCGTCGAAGACGAAGAACTCGCACTCGGGCCCGAAGTTCGCCGTGTCGGCGATCCCGGTCTCGCGGAGGTAATCCTCCGCCCGCCGGGCGATCCGCCTCGGGTCGCGCCCGTAGGGCTCCCCCGTCGTCGGGTCGGCGATCTCGCACATGAGCGAGAGGGTCGACGCCTCGGTGAACGGGTCGAGCACGGCACTCGCCGGGTCGGGCATGAGCAGGAGGTCGCTTTCGGCGATGCCCTGCCAGCCGCGGATCGACGAGCCGTCGAAGCCGAGCCCTTCGGTGAACGCGGACGGCCCGAAGGCGCTGACGGGCAGTGTCATGTGCTGCCAGGCGCCGAAGAGGTCCGTGAACTTGAGGTCGACCATCTGGGCCTTCTGCTCGAACGCCCAGGCGACCGCCTCCTCCGCCTCCGGCTGCGCGCCGTTCGCGAGGTACGCCTTCGTGTCGATCTCCTGCATGCCGCCTCCTTCTGGTCCACAAAAAAAGCCCCAGCGGTCGAATCGACCTCTGAGGCTCCGTCGCCTTCTGCGGGGCACCGCCGTCGGCGCCTCGCACATCTCACGATAGCGCGAACCCTGGACGGATCTCAAGGCCGGGCTGCCCGGGTAGACGCCGGAGAGCCCTGGTGTACACTCCCACCGTCATTCGAGGCGACGAGGCCTCGGGCGGATGTCCGCCCGGGGCTGTTTCATTTAAGGAGGTTCCAGGTGGCCCAGGTCGAGCAGAGCGGAAGGGCGACGAGCGCGCCGGAAGAGCGCCAGCGGGTGCTCCGCGAAGTGAAGGACGGCGGGGTGAAGTACATCCACCTCTGGTTCACGGACATCGAGGGCCACCTGAAGAGCTTCTCGATCGTGCCGGCCGAGCTCGAGGGCGCGCTCGATGACGGGATGGGCTTCGACGGGTCCTCCATCACCGGCTTCAACGCCATCGAGGAATCGGACATGGTCGCGATTCCCGATCCACGCACCTTCCAGCTCATGCCGAACGGCGGTACGGCGGTCGGCCGGATGATCTGCGACGTCGTCACGCCCGACGGCCACCCCTACGACGGCGACCCGCGCAACGTCCTCAGGCGTGCGCTCGAGCGCATGGAGAGCCTCGGTTTCGACACCTTCAACGTCGGGCCCGAGCTCGAGTACTTCCTCTTCAAGGACGACCAGGGCACGGAGACACTGGACGAGGGCGGCTACTTCGCCATGACCGCGCTCGATGCGGCCTGGGAGCTGCGGAACGAGACGATCGAGGCGCTCGAGTCGATGGGCATCCCGATCGAGTACGTGCACCACGAGGTCGGGCCTTCACAGCACGAGATCGACATGCGCTTCGCGCCGGCGCTCGAGATGGCCGACCACACGATGACGTACCGCCTTGTCGTCAAGGAGGTCGCCAAGAAAGCCGGTTTCCACGCGACGTTCATGCCGAAGCCGCTGTTCGGCGAGAACGGTTCGGGGATGCACACGCACCAGTCGCTCTTCGCCGGGGAGAACAACGCGTTCTTCGACGGCGACGACGAATGGAATCTCTCGGACGCGGGCAAGGCGTTCATCGCCGGCCAGCTCCGCCATGCGCGGGAGATCTCGGCGGTCTTCGCACAGTGGGTGAACTCCTACAAGCGTCTCGTCCCCGGCTACGAGGCGCCGGTGTACGCGGCCTGGTCGCAGCGCAACCGCTCCGCCCTGATCCGCATCCCGCTCTACAAGCCCGGCAACGAGCAGGCGACCCGTGCCGAGATCCGGTGCCCGGACCCTGCCTGCAACCCGTACCTCACTTTCGCCTGCTTGCTGCACGCGGGGCTCGAAGGGATCGAGAAGGGCTACGAGCTTCCGGCTCCGATGGAGAGCAACCTCTACAAGCTCAGTCCGGAGGAGCGGAAGGAGCGGGGGATCGTCGCGCTGCCGGAGACGCTCGGGGAGGCGATCGACGAGCTCGCGGGCTCCGAGCTCGTCCGCAAGGCACTCGGCGACCACATCTTCGACGCCTACGTGAAGCTCAAGCGGCAGGAGTGGGATGAGTACCGCGTGCAGCTCACGCCCTGGGAGCTGAAGAAGTACCTCTCGGTCTTGTAACGACTCGTCACGAGGCGTAATATGGTCGGTGGTGTCGCCGCTTCTCCTAGAAGCGGGGGACTGACTGACGGCCGACTGCGAGCTGCTTCTCTGAGCAGCTCGTGGTCGTTAAAAGGGCCAGTTGTCGGGCTCGCCGGCTAGGTCTTGGCGACGGTGCTCTCGACCGCTGTGAGAAGCGCGCGCTCGAGCTCGACCAGCGCGAACGGCTTCATCAGGTAGGCAAGCGGGCGAAGGCGCTCAGCTCCCGCAGAATCGGGATAGATGCTGGCGCAGATGATCGGAAGCTCTCTGCGGCGGAGCCTCAGGGCACGCGCCGTCGACAAGGCCGTGGGGTCGGCCGGCTCGATGATGAGGACGTCGACGTCTGCGTTGGTGAGTGCTCCGCCGCTGCGCACGTCTGCGTAGACGGGCTCGAAACCTAGGCGGGTGACGACGTGGCCGAGCAGGGCTCGGACCTCGGCGTGGGGTTCACAGATCATGACTTTCACACACTCACCATCGGATCACTACGGCGGGATTTCGGCGGGAGCCGGTATGGAAGCGGTATGACTGTCGGACTCGTACACTCGGAGGTCTCCGAGACCGTAGTGTTGCTTCCATGATTTGGGAGTCGATGCGCCTGACCGATGAGATCGGGTAGACCGTTCGGATGGCTCGCATCCTCGTCGCCGAGCCGGACCCGGACGCACTCGCGCTGATCCAGCGCGCGATCGCCGCCTCGGGTCACGAAGCGATTCTCTACCGCCCCGGCTCCGAGCTGCCCGAGGTCGACGTGATGCTCTTCGAGCCGGGCATGGGCCAGCGGGTGATCGCGCTCGCGAAAGTGCTCGCTTCGGCAACGCCGCCAGTGCCGGTCGTCGTCGTGAGCATCCAGCCTCCCGAGCTTTCGGTGCACGAGCTGCGGCCCGTCGCCTACGTCCTCAAGCCGTTCTCGCTCGACGAGCTACGCGCCGCGGTGGAGAAGGCCGTGCGCCTCTCCGGCGAGCGGTCGTAGCGGTCTGCATCTAGAGTCAGGTCATGACCCGCGCGCGGATCCTTTCGGGGAAGGGGACGCTGTCCCCGGCTGGAAAGAGACCGGCGTGACACGCGCGCACGTGCTTGTCGTCGACGACGACGCGGACATCCGCGGCCTCGTGCGCGAGCTGCTCGAGCGGCAGGGGTACCAGGTCACCGAGGCCTCTAACGGCAAAGACGCCCTCCGCGCCTTCTATGCCACGCCGCCGGACGCCGTTCTCCTCGATGTGTCGATGCCGGAGCTCGACGGCTGGCAGACGCTCGAGCGCATCCGCGACCTCTCCGACGTCCCGGTCGCGATGCTGACCGCCCGCGCCGCGGAGCTGGAAAAGGTCCGCGGCCTGAAGGCCGGCGCGGACGACTACGTGACCAAGCCCTTCGGCCGGCAGGAGCTGCTCGCTCGCATCGAGGCGATGCTCCGCCGCGCGGGTAGCCGCTCCGAGACCCGCGAGACCTACGCGGACGCGCTCCTGACCGTGGACTTCGCGCAGCGCAGCGTGGCCGTGAACGGCGCCGAGGTCGCTCTGACTCCGCTCGAGTTCCGGCTGCTGGCGGCCTTCGTTCGCCATCCGGGACAGCTCCTCTCGCACGACCAGGTGCTCGAGCTGGTCTGGGGCGACTCTTTCGGCGCCTCGCGAGACCAGGTGAAGCTGTACGTCGGTTATCTCCGCCGCAAGCTCGAGGGCGCGGGCGTCGACGCAACCGTGATCGAGACGGTCCGCGGCTTCGGCTACCGCTACAAGCCCAGCGCTGCCTGAACGCGCTCGCCGAGCGCCTGCGGGCTGAACGGCTTCGTGACGTAGTCGTCGGCTCCGGCCTCGAAGCCGCGCTCGAGATCGGGCTCCTGCACGCGGGCGGTCAGGAGAATGATCGGAATCCCTGTCGTGGGGCCGTGCTCGCGCAGGCGGCGTGTGACCTCATAGCCGTCGAGGCGCGGCATCATCACGTCCAGGACCGCGAGGTCCGGGGTGCGGGCCAGAGCGAGGTCGAGCGCCGTCTCCCCGTCGGGAGCGGAGAGGACCTCGTAGCCGTCGCGCTCGAGACGGAAACGCACGAGTGCGAGGATGTCCGGGTCGTCGTCGGCGACGAGCACGACCGGGCGCACGTCGTTCACGACGCCACCTGTGTCGTCTCGGGCAGCTCGGCGTGCCGGTGGAGCGGCAAGGTGACATGGAACGTGGTGCCCTCGCCTTCCTCACTGGCGACGGTGATGCGCCCGGAGTGGGCCTCGACGATCGCCTTCGAGATGGCGAGCCCGAGCCCCGTTCCCTGAATTGCCTGCTCGGTCGCCGTCGACGTGCGGAAGAAGCGCTGGAAGAGGAATTCCTGCTCGCTGGACGGGATTCCCATGCCGCTGTCGCGGACCTCGAGGACCGCCCGGTTCTTCAATGCGCGCACGCGGACGTCGACACGGCCGCCCTCGGGCGTGAACTTGAGGGCGTTGGACACCAGGTTGTCGAGAAGCTGCGCGATGCGCGCCCGGTCGCCGGCGATCAGCGGCACCGGTCCGGTGGCGAGGGTGAGCGTGATGCCCTTCGCCTCTGCCTGGGGCCGGGCCGTCTCGACGCTCTCCGAGGCGACGTTGCCGAGATCGAGCGCGCCGATGTCGAGCACGAGCTTGCCGGCCTCGACCTGCGCCAGGAAGAGCAGGTCGCCGACGAGGTGGAGGAGCCGGTGCGCGTTGCGCTCCACGACTCCGAGGAACTGCCGCTGGTCGCCCGTCAGCTTCCCGGCCTCCCCGTCGAGGAGTAGCTCGGTGTAGCCGCGGATGGACGTGAGCGGGGTACGGAGCTCGTGCGACACGAGCGCGATGAACTCGTCCTTGAGGCGGTCGAGCTCGCGGAGCCGTTCGTTCTGGGCCGCGAGATCGCGCTGGGCGGCCTCGGCGTACGCGCGCGCCTCCTGCTCTACGGCGAGCAGGCGCTCGCGGTCGCGCTCGGCCTGGATGCGGTGGGTGACGTCGCGGTCCGTCCCCTGCCAGCCGACGACCTCGCCGTTTTCGTCGAGGACAGGGATCCCGTTGCTCTCGAGGTGGCGGACGCTGCCGTCGGCGTGCTGCCAGCGCATGACGAGGCCGGACCAGCCGGTCTTGTCAGCCATCCGCTCCGCGATGGCCTCCGCGACTTGCTCGCGGTCTTCCTCGACGATGAAGTCGAGCCAGTTGCGGCCGACGAGCTCTTCCGGAGTCAGGCCGAGAATGCGCTCGACGGCCGGGTTCGAGTACGTGTGGACGTTCTTCCCGTCGCTTGCCCAGACCCACTCCTCGGTCGTCTCGACGAACGCGCGGAACTTCGCTTCGCTCTCGCGGATGGCGGCCTCGGCGTGCTTCCGCTCGGTGACGTCCTGGCCGATGGCAGAAAGGCCGACGACCTCGCCCGCGGAATCGCGAATCGGCGAGTAGGTGAACGCGACGTGGACCTCCCCGCCGTCCTCGCGCCTTCGAACCGTTTCGAGCTGGACGACGCGGGCTTCCTGGACGACTTCGTCGACGAGCGCCAACGTCTCCTCCTGATACTCGGGCGGCATCAGCAGCGTGATCGGCTCTCCGATCACCTCGTCGGCCTTGTAGCCGAACATCCGCTCGGCGCCCTCGTTCCAGCTCGTGAAGCGAAGGTCGAGCGAGCCGCTCATGATCGCGTCGGTCGAGGATTCGATGATCGCGGCCAGGCGGGCGCGCGTCTCCTCGGCTGTGCGCCGCTCGGTGATGTCGAGGATGAAGCCCTGGACCCAGAGCGGAGTCCCCTCGTCGTCGCGGACGAGGATCGTCTCGTCCAGCACCCAGACCGTTCGGCCGTCCGCGGTGATGTAGCGGTACTCCGAGCGCAGCGGCTCACCAGTCTCGCGCAGGTGGT
>DAITAN010000346.1:0-2942 GCA_036824235.1 Gaiellaceae bacterium
AGCGGCCGCGAGCGCGAGGCCCGTCAGCGCGAGCGGGCGAGGAGCGCGGGCGCCCACGAGGCGAGCGGGGAGATGTCCCCGTCCCGGCCGTTGAGGTTGCGGTATCCGAGCGCGTGCTCGGCCTGCATCATCTTGTGAATCTGCGTCGTGCCCTCGTAGATGATGGGCGCGCGTGCGTTGCGGAAGTACCGCTCGATGCCGTACTCGCCCGAGTAGCCATACGCGCCGTGCACCTGGATGGCGAGGTGGGCGGCCTTGAAGGCGCACTCTGTCGCATGCCACTTCGCGAGGCTCGTCTCGCGTGTGTTGCGGACGCCCTGGTCCTTGAGCCAGGCGGCCTGCATGACGAGGAGCTTCGACGTCTCGTAGTCGAGCACCATCTGGGCGATCATGTCCTGCACGAACTGGTTCTTGCCGATCGGCTTGCCGAACGTCTCGCGCTCGCGCGCGTACTCGACGGAGCGCTCCAGGCAGGCCCGGATGACGCCGCAGGCACCGGCTGCGACCGTGAACCGGCCCTGGTCGAGGCCGTACATGGCGATCTCGAAGCCCTGGCCTTCCTCGCCGACGAGGTTCTCGGCGGGCACCTCGACGTTCTCGAAGAAGAGCTCGCCGGTTGAGCCCGCCCAGATGCCGAGCTTGTTCTCGGTCTCCGCTGTGGAGAGCCCGGACATCCCCTTCTCCAGGATGAACGCGGAGATGCCCTTGTGCTTCGCGTCCGGGTCGGTCTTGGCGAAGACGAGCGCGTGGTCCGCGACGGCGGCGTACGAGATCCAGTTCTTCTGGCCGTTGAGGACGTAGACGTCGCCCTTCTTGCGCGCCGTCGTCCGCATGGCGGCAACGTCGGAGCCCGCGGCCGGCTCGGTGAGTCCGAAGCAGGCGATCTTCTCTCCTCGCGCCTGGGGCGCGAGGTAGCGCTCCTTCTGCTCCTCGCTCGCGTAGCGGAGCAGGGAGAGCGAGTTCAGCCCCACGTGGACGGAGATCAGCGTGCGGAACGCCGCTTCGCCGCGCTCGATCTCCTCGCATGAGAGCGCCTCGGAGACGAAGTCCATTCCGGCCCCGCCGTACTCCTCCGGGACGACGATTCCGAGCAGCCCGAGCTCGGCCATTCCCTCGATCACGGACATGTCGAGGTGGTGGTTGATGTCGTTCTCGATCGCGTTCGGAAGCACGCGCTCGTCCACGAATTGGCGGACGGTCGCCTGCACCTCGCGCTGCTCCGGAGTGAGCTCGAAATTCACGGCACTAGTGTACGCGGACGGTTGGTAGACTCGGCTGCCTTGCGCGCGGAGGCTGGTGTCCGGCCTGTCCGGAGAGACCGTGCTGCCCGCTCGACGGGCAGGCGAAGTCGCGTGGTCCGACGCCTGGGCAAGATCGCGCTCGCGACCGCCCTCGTGCTCGTCCTCCTGGCGCTCGCGTCAGGCCTCGTCTTCGCCGGCTCGGCGAGCCACATAGCGGCAGGGGTCGAGATCGCCGGCGTCAACGTCGGCGGCCTCACCGCGGAAGAAGCCCAGGCGAGGCTCGAGGCGACGGCCCGCCGCTACGAGTCTGTCCCGGTCGTGTTCACCGCCGGAGGGGCGACGTTCCCGCTCCGGCCCTCCGATGTCGAGGTTCGCGCGAACTGGGCTGCGGCGGCCGAGGAGGCAGTCGACCGCGGCGACGGCCCGGTCCCGCTGCGCGGCCTCGAGCGCCTCTGGCTTCGAGTCACCGGCACCGACGTCGAGCCCTCGGTCGACGCCTACCAGGCCGCGCTCGACTACCGGCTGAACCAGATCGCAACCGACGTCGACGAGCCCGCGCGCGAAGCCGCATTGGTCCTCGACGGGCTCGAGCCCGAGGTCGTTCCCGGCCATGCCGGCCGTGAGCTCGACCAGGAGGCCGCCGGCGCCGTCGTCGTCGACGCCCTCGCCGCGTTCGAGCGCGTGGAGACGCCGCTTCCCGTCGCGGTCGACCTGCCCGACGTCACGCAGCAGGAGATGCAGGCGGTCGCGGCGCAGACCCGCACCGTGCTCTCGGCGCCGGTCAAGCTCACGTTCAGCGGCGCCGCGGTCAGTGTCCGGCCGAAGCAGATGGCGCGGCTGCTCGACCTCCCGTCCGACGGGCAGACGAAGCTCGCGATCGACGAGAAGGCCGCGACTCGACGCTTCCGGAACCTCTCGCGCGGCGTGGCGCGGCCGCCCCGCAACGCCGACTTCGCCGTCAACGCCAACGGGCGCGTCCGCGTCGTCCCGTCGCGTGCCGGCCGGACGCTCGACGTCGCGGCGACGTCGGCCGCCCTCCTCGACGCGGCGTCCCGCACCACAAACCGCTCAGCCGAGCTCGTCGTCGTCGAGCGGCAGCCTGAGACGACGACCAAGGAGGCGCGCGCGCTCCGGATCGAGCGCCAGCTCGCCTCTTACGCGACCCTCTACTCGGGCACCTCCGACCGGATCCGGAACCTCCAGCTCGCGGTCGGGCTCCTTGACGGAGCGCGCATCGCGCCGGGCGCGACCTGGTCGTTCAACGAGCGCGTCGGCCCGCGCACCGAGGAGCGGGGCTTCCGCTCCGCTCCCGTGATCATCGACGGCGAGTACGAGGAGGGGGTCGGCGGCGGTGTCTCGCAGGTCGCCACCACCGTCTTCAACGCAGCCTGGGAGGCAGGGATCAAGATCGCGGAGCGCTCGGCGCACGCGCTCTACATCAGCCGCTATCCGACCGGGCGCGACGCGACCGTGAACTACCCGGACGTCGACCTCAAGCTGCGCAACGACACGAACCGCTGGATCGTGCTCAAGGCCGGCTACGACGAGAGTGGGATCGTCGTGCGGGTTCTCGGCGGCGGGCCCGAGCGGCGCGTGGAGAGCGTCGCAGGCGAGCTCGAGACCACCGGACCGGCGAAGGTCGAGCGCATCCCCGACCCGACGCTCTTCGTAGGCGAGCGCGTAGTCGTCGAGGACGGGGAG
>DAITAN010000347.1:0-2938 GCA_036824235.1 Gaiellaceae bacterium
CGGCTCGGTCGCCTCGGGCTGGTTCGGCGACGAGCATCCGCCGCTCGACGCCCTCATCATCGGCTCGATCGACGAGCCGGCAAGCGACCCCGCCGTAGAGCGGGAAAGGTAGGTGGATCGATGGCAGAGAACGCGCTCGGAATGATCGAGACCAAGGGGTACGTGGCGGCTTTGGCCGCGGCGGACGCCATGGTCAAGGCTGCAAACGTCACCATCGTCTCGCGCGAAGAGGTGGGCGACGGCCTCGTGTCCGTCGTCATCCAGGGAGACGTCGGGGCCGTCAAGGCGGCGACCGACGCAGGCGCCGAGACGGCCACGGCCGTCGGCGAGGTCCTCTCGGTGCACGTGATCCCGCGACCGCACTCGGAGCTCGGAAAGCACTTCGCCAACACGACGACCTAGCGGCGCGAACCGATGCCCGCTCCAGACACGCAGGTGCAGCTGCGCGTATACCTGCCGATTCCGAGCCTCGGACGGCAGTTCGCCGCGTACCTGGGAACGCCGACGCGCGCGCGGGGGTACCCGGCGATCGAGGGCGATCACGCCCTGATCGTCGAGGTCGCCCCTGCGCTCGCGATCGAGCGGGTCACCGACCTGGCGCTGCGTTCCGTCCCCGAGATCGAGCCAGGGATCCTTTACGTGGAGCGGCAGTTCGGCGTGCTGGAGGTCCACCACGCCGACCAGGAGCTCGTCGACCGGGCCGGCTCGGCGATCCTCGAGGGGATCGGCGCCACACCGGCGGACGCTCTCCGTCCGAATATTCTCTACGCCGACGTGATCGAGGAGATCACAGATCAGCACGCGGTGATCATCAACCGCAACCGGGAGGCCTCGATGGCGCTTCCCGGCGAGACGCTGCTCGTGTACGAGATGACGCCCGCGTTGTTCGCCGCAGTGGCCGCCAACGCTGCGGAGCGGGTCGCGCCCGAGGTCACGCTCGTGACCGTGTCGATGATCGGCGCCGCGGGCCGGATCTACCTCAGCGGCCCGACCGAGAGCGTCGAGCGGGCGAGGGACGAGATCACGCGGGTGCTCGAGTCGGTGGAGGGGCGTGAGCACTGATCAGGGGGCCATCGACCGGCTGGCGGAGGGCGCGCTCGACCGCTACGGCCTCGACGGGGACTCGACCGTCCGGCTGATCAACGTCTCGGAAAACTGGACATACCGGATCGACGAGCCGGGCGGCAGGACGTTCGCGCTACGCGTCCACCGGCCCGGCTACCACACCGCGGATGAGATCGACTCCGAGCTGGACTGGATCGACGCGCTCCGCGAGGCCGACGTCGTGGAGACGGCCCATGCCGTGACCTGCGCCGATGGCAGCAGAGTCACGCAGCTCGAGACGCCCGAGCTGGGCGAGCGCAACGTCGTGCTCTTCGAGTGGCTCTCGGGCGAGATGCCGGAGCTGGAGGGCAAGGACCTCCTCGGCGGCTTTCGCACCCTCGGCGCCGTCTCGGCCAGGATGCACGGCCACGCGCGGCAGTGGTCACGGCCTTCTTCCTTTCAGCGCTTCGCATGGGACTACGACACGACGCTCGGCGCGTCGGGCCACTGGGGTCGTTGGCAGGACGGGCTCGGCCTGGGCCCGGAGGAGCTCGACCTGCTCGGCCGGCTCGACGCCACGATTCGCAGGCGGCTCGAGGCATATGGCCGGAGCCCCGAGCGGTTCGGCCTGGTGCATGCGGACATTCGGCTCGCCAACCTCCTCGTCGACGGCCCTCACGTGCGCGTGATCGACTTCGACGACTGCGGCTTCTCGTGGTTCATGTACGACTTCGCCACGACCGTCTCGTTCTTCGAGGATCATCCCCACGTGCCGGAGCTGAAGGACGCGTGGGTCGACGGGTACCGCTCCGTCGCGCCGCTCGATTCGGCGGACGAGGCCGAGCTGGACACCTTCGTCATGTTGCGGCGGCTGCTCCTTGTCGCCTGGATCGGATCGCACCACAAGTTCGCCACCGAGGCCGCTGAGCTCGGCGCCGGCTTCACCGAAGGCACGTGCGCGCTTGCCGAGCACTACCTGTCGAACCAGTGAGAGGACGGTGAGCATGTTCACACCGATCGACGGCCGCACGGTGCTCGTCACCGGCGGGACGAAGGGCATTGGCAAGGGGATCGCGGGCGTGTTCGCGCGGGCCGGCGCGAACGTGGTCGTGACGGGCCGGGACGGAGAGCAAGGCGAGGCGGCTGCACGGGAGCTGTCCGGCCAGGGCGGGGAGGTCGCTTACGTCGGCGGCGACGTCGCCAAGGCTGCGGACTGCGAGCGGGTGGCTGCCGAGACCGCCGCGCGGTTCGGCGGCATCGACGTCGTCTGCGCGAACGCAGGCGTCTTCCCCGACGTCAAGCTGACCGACATGACCGAAGAGGACATCGACTCGATCTTCGCCACGAACGTCAAGGGCTGCATGCTGACCGTCAAGGCCTGCATCCCGCACCTGGAGCGCACGGGCCGCGGCCGCGTCATCCTGACGAGCTCCATCACGGGGCCGGTCACCGGCTATCCCGGCTGGTCGCACTACGGGGCGACCAAGGCCGCGCAGCTCGGCTTCATCCGCACCGCCTGCATCGAGCTCGCGCCGAAGGGCATCACGGTCAACGCCGTCATGCCGGGAAACATCTACTCGGAGGGGCTCGACGAGCTCGGCGAGGACTATCTCACCTCGATGACCGACTCGATCCCACTCGGCCGCCTCGGCAAGGTGGAGGAGATCGGCGCCGCGGCGCTTTTCCTCGCTACGGACGAGGCCGCGTTCATCACGGGCCAGACCATCATCGTGGACGGCGGGCAAGTCGTTCCCGAGTCCCTGGCCGCGCTGCAGTCGGCGTGACGTGACCGTCCCAGCCGGCATGACGGCCCTCGGCCCCGCGGCCTCTGCGCTGCGCGACCGGCTGGTGGCAGAGATCGCCGCCGGGACCCCGCCGCCCGGGGAACGGCTGG
>DAITAN010000348.1:0-2935 GCA_036824235.1 Gaiellaceae bacterium
GCGGGATCGAGTTCTATTACGTCGACGCCGAGTCGGCACGTGCGCGTTCTCGTCGTACGCATTCAGGCGCACGAGGTGAGCAGCATGGCTCCGCGCGGTGTCGGCCTCGCCGCGCGCCAGCAGGGCGAGCGCCGCCTCGTGGAGCACCGCGGCCGTCGTCCCCGCGACGTGACGGCGCTCGTTCTCGAGCCAGTTCTCGAAGCTCGGGCTCGACCGGAATGCCATGCCGTCGAGGAGCTCGTGCCCGAGGCCGGGCAACGCGGCCGCTTCCACCCACGAGCCCGTGCGCAGGATCTCGACGTCGACGAACGCCTCCGGCCCGAGCGCGAGCCGCACAGGATTGCCGCCGACCTCGGCGTGAGGGCCGAGTTGGCGACGGAGCGCCGAGAGCGTCGAGCGGAGGGCGCCGAGCGGGTCGTCGGCCTCCGGGAAGAGCAAGCCCGAGAGGCGTTCGCGGGACGAGGGAACCTCGGTGCGCACGAGGTATGTGAGCAGGCCCCAGTGCTTGCGCCCCGCCGGCGCCTCGACCTGGACTCCGCCTCGCTGGACGGTCGGCGTGCCCAGAAGATGAATCTGGAGGTCCATGCCGCCGCCGACGGCCGGATTTTTCACACGTTCGCTCACACGCCCCATTGCAAGCCTCCGGATCGTCCAGTTGATCACAAGGAGCTGGGCGAGACAACTAGACGGAGGTAGAAGTGATGAGAAGGATGCGGCATACCCGCCTCGCCGTTCTCGGCCTGGCACTTCTGATCGCGGTCGTCGCGGTCGGCGTGGCGATCGCGACGCCGTCCTCGGGCGTCACGGCCGAGACCTATCGCGGCAACGTCCAGGGGCAGCTGAACCTGTTCACGAAGTTCAGCCCCGGTGTCAGTGCAAGGATCAAGACGAAGGGCGCGTTCGAGATCGTCGTGCAGAAGATCGTGGCGGAACCGGGCGCCACCTTCGGCTGGCATTACCACCCTGGCGAGAACGTGAACGTCGTTGCCCAGGGAACGGTCAGCCTCTACCACGCCAAGAAGTGCACGACCAGGATCCTCTACCCCGCCGGGAGCGGCTTCAGCACGTCTCCCGACGAGGTGCACCTGGCCCGTAACGAAGGGACTGACACGCTGATCATCTACGCGACCTACCTCGTCCCCAAGCAAACGCCGGCGCTGCCGCTTCGAATCGATCAGCCCTCGCCCGGCCCGGGCTGTCCGCTCTAGGGATGCGTGAGAGCAGGGCGCCGGCGGCCCGGCGTCCTGCTCCTCCCTCAGGGGAAGAGGCGCTCGCCGGTTCGCGCGTCGGAGACCGAGATCGCCCCGGTGGGGCAGAATCCTGAGGCCTGAAGGATCTGCTCCTCGGGCGCCCCGGCCGGGTCGATCACCTCGGACTGTCGGTTCTCGTTGTGCCGGAAGACTTCGGGCGCGAGGAAGACGCATTGGCCGTTGCCCATGCAAAGGTCGTGATCGACCCGGATCTGGAGCTCCCGCGCCATCAGTCCCAGGCCACCGGCAACGAGGTCAGCGAGCGGAACTGGATGCTCGGCGCGTACTCCAGCTCCTCGGTCTCGAGCCGGAGCGATCCGAAGCGCTCCGCCAGCGCCCGGAAGACCTCCTGGCCTTCGATGCGGGCGAGCGAGGCGCCGAGGCAGTAGTGGATGCCGGCACCGAAGGAGACGTGCGCGTTCGGCTTGCGCCCGATGTCGAAGCGGTCGGGATCCGCGAAGGCGCGCGGGTCGCGGTTGGCCGCGGCCATGATCCAGCGGATCCGGTCGCCCTGGCGGATCGTCTTGCCGTGGCGTTCCACGTCCTCGGCGGCGATGCGCTGGGTCGACTTCACGGGCGGGTCGTAGCGCAGGCATTCCTCGGTGGCCGAGCGCGCGGTGCCCACCGGGTCGGCGCGGAGCCGCTCCCACTGGTCGGGGTGGCGGATCAGCGCGAGCGTGCCGTTGCAGATCAGGTTCATCGTCGTCTCGTGCCCGGCGAACAGGAGCAGGGCCGTGTTGACGAGCACCTGGTGGCGGGTGAAAACGCCTTCCTGCTCGGCCGCCGCGAGCACGGAGATGAAGTCGTCGCTCGGAGTCGCGGCGCGCTCGTCGACCTTCGGGGAGACGTACTCGATCATCCCCTCGATCCCCTCCATCAGGAGCCTCATCCGGTTCGGCTCCCCGCGGTTGATGTAGAGCAGGCGGTCGGCGAGGTGGCGCAGGTGGTCGCGGTCCTCCTCGGGCACGCCCATCATCTGCGTGATCACACGCACGGGCAGCGGGGCGGCGAGCGCTTCGAGCACGTCCATCCGCCCGTGCGGCGCCGCCTCGTCGAGGAGCTCGGCGACGGCCGCGCGGACGAACGGCCGCCAGGTCTCCATCGCCTGGGGCGTGAAGTACTCGTGCACCGCGCTGCGCATCGACAGGTGCGCGGGCCGGTCGTGCTCGACGAGCTGATCGGAGCGGAAGGCGCGAACCTGCTCGAAGAGCGGCCCGTCCCCAGCGTCGATGGGCGGATGGGGCGGCCGCCGGTCGGTCTTGATCACGGCCGAGGAGAAGAGCTCGTGGTGCTTCACGAGCCACACGAGGTCCTCGTAGCGCGTGACGATCCACATCTCCGCACGGGGGTTCCAGTGCACCGGGTCTGACTCGCGCAAGCGGCCGAAGTAGGAGTACGGGTCGGCGATGACCTCGGGTGCGAAGGGGTCTTCGGGGTCAGTGGCGGCGAGTGACGGAGTCGCCATTGGCCAATGCTACGCCCTGGCATGAAAAGGGCTTCTCAGACGGCCTCGTTAAAATGTTGAACCGGCCGACCCGAAGGCCGCCCGGTTCAACGCGAGCACTCTACACAGAGAGGCCCGCGGAATGCAAGTCACATGTCGCGGCGCCCGGAGAGAGCACGTCCGAGGGTCACTTCATCCGCGTATTCGAGGTCGCCGCCCACGGGCAATCCGCTGGCCAGAC
>DAITAN010000349.1:0-2933 GCA_036824235.1 Gaiellaceae bacterium
GGTGCGAGGAGGGCGGCCTCGCGGAGGTCGAAGCGGCCGGCGCCGGCCTCGAGCACCGACGCCGTCCCGGCGGCGACGGCCGAGCGCACGGCGTCCTCGAAGGGGCGCCCGGCGACGCGCGCGGCGAGGAACCCGGCCAGGAGCGTGTCGCCCGCGCCGACGATCGAGGTCGGCTCGACGCGCGGCGCCTCGGCCCGCACGCGCAAAGCGGTGCGGTCCTCGCGAAGAAGCGCGTAACACCCGGTCTCGAGCGTGATGAGCACGTTGCGGGCGCCGAGGTCGGCGATCTCGTCGAGCCCGGCGGCGAGGTCCTCCTCGTCGACGAACTCGTGGCCGACCAGCGCCTCCGCCTCCTGCTGGTTGGGAGAGACGAGGTACGGCTCGGCCTCGACGGCCAGCCGGAGCGGCTCGCCCTCAGTGTCGACGACGGCCAGCAGCTGGTCGCGGTTCAGCGAACGCACGAGCTCGCCGTAGAAGCTGGGGTCGACGCCGCGCGGGAGCGAGCCGGCGAGGACGACGAACTCGGCGCCCTGCGCGAGGTAGGCCAGCTTCTCGCGGAGGATGTCGAGCTCCTCCTCGCTCACCTCGGGCCCCCACTCGTTGATCTCCGTGTAGGCGTTCGAGGTCGGGTCGAGCACCGCGATGGACGTCCGCGACTCGTGCTTGATGCGGACGAAGTCGTTGAGGATGCCCTCGTTCGTCAGCTCCTCGACGAAGAGCGTGCCCGTGCGGCCGCCGGCCAGGCCCGTGCAGACGACCGGCGCGCCGAGCTGCTTCAGCGCGCGGGCAACGTTGATCCCCTTCCCGCCGGCGCTGGGGAAGCCAACGCTTGCACGGTGGCGCTGGCCGGGCTGGAAGTTCGGAACGACGAGCGTCCGGTCGATCGCTGCGTTGAGCGTGACGGTGACGATCATCCGACTGGATACGGAGAAGGCACCTGAAACGATCCTAGCCGAGGATCCGCCGCCGGCAGCGGCGCGGGCCCGGTCAGAGGCCCGGGACGACGGCGGAGACCATGTCGCCCATCTCGTCCACCGCGTGGTCGGCGTACCAGCCCGCGCGCTCGCGGAAGGTCGGTGCCGGTACGTCCCGGGCGGCGACGAGATCGACCCGGGCCACCTCACGGTCGTCGAGGGTGACGACGACCTCGCCGAGCTTCTGGCCCTTTCGGATCGGTAGGTCGACCATGGCCGGCGCGATCACGCGCTCGACGAACTGTGCCCCGTCGCCGAGGCGAACGACGCGGGCGGCGCCTCCGCCGGCGACGAGCCCGACGCGCTCGTCCTCGAACGGGATGGCCGCGGACGCGTACCTCGCTCCGGCCCTGACGAGCGTGAAGGTGGCGTACTGGTCGAAGCCCCACTCCACCAGCTCTGTCAGGTCGACGTTGCGCCGCTCGCGGCCGGGACTGCCGAGGATCACGGCGTAGACGTTCGTCGGCCCGCGCTTGGCCGCGGCGACCTGCGCCCAGCCCGCGTTGTCCGTGTGACCGGTCTTCACGCCGACGAGGCCCGGCACCCGCCAGAGGAGGTCGTTCCAGCTCTTCAGCGAGCGCGGCCCGGCGATCTGCATGGTCTTCGTGCGCACGAGGCGGCGGACGAGCGGACGCTGCATGGCGAGGCGGGCCAGCCCGAGGACGTCCTCGGCCGAGGAGAAGTGGCCCGGCGCGTCGAGACCGTCCGGGCGGACGTAGTGGGTGTTCTCGAGTCCGAGCTCGGCGGCCTTGTCGTTCATCATCCCTACGAATCGCTGCACGCTGCCCTCGCCGACGTGCGCGGCGAGCGCGAAGGCGGCGTCGTTGGCGCTCTGGATCAGCGCTGCGGCGAGCAGGTCGCGCACCGTGAGCTGTTCGCCGGCGGTCAGGAAGATCGACGATCCTCCCTGGCCGACCGCCCGGGGCGAGACCGTCACGACGTCACGCGGTCGCGCGTGGTCGAGCGTCACGAGCGCGGTCATCAGCTTCGTGATGCTCGCCATGGCCATGCGGGTGTCGGCGTTCTCGGCGTAGAGCACGTCCCCCGTGCGCCCGTCGGCGACGATCACGGCTCTCGCGTCGACCGGCGGCGGTGTCGACGCCGCGGCAGAGAGCGCGACGACGAGCGCGGCGGCGACGGCGGTGAGCAGTGCGAGCAGGCGCAGGGGCACGGGCCTCAGGCTATAACTCGTGGAGCGATGGCCGAGGCGAAGAAGGACGACAAGCCGGCGCGCGTTCGCGGGGTCGAGCGCTCGTTCCAGGTGCGGGTCGGCGAGCTCGGCGGGTTCGAACTGCGCCCGACGCGCATGTTCGTCTGGACCGGCGGCGAGCGCAAGGGACACGAGCGCGTGCTGCCGCTCGGGAGCCCTCCGCGCAGCCTCACCATCCCGCGACGCCCGCGCGAGATCAAGGCCGGTGCCCTGGAGCTGAAGACGCTCGGGAACCCGCTCATGACCATCGCGCTCGCGGGCGTGTACTCGGCGCGGGCGCTTCGCCGCAAGATGACCGACTAGGTCGCCGGCGGACGGATCCGCACGACCTGGCCGGGTGTCAGGGCCAACGGGTCGATCCCGGGGTTGAGCTCGATGATCTGGTCGACAGGGACGTCGCAGCGCGCCGCGATCGATTCCAGCGTGTCCCCTTCGCGCACGCGGGCGCGATTACGCAGGCAGGGGCCTGCGGCATTTGTGGTCGTCCCATCCGGGGTTGTGGCCGCGGTCGTGGAGGTGTCGACCTCGGTTGAGGTCGACCCGCCGTCGACGCCCGCCTCGCCGTCGCCGGACTCGAGGCCGCGCTGAACGAGCACGACGAGCACCGTGGCGGCGAAGAAGAACGCGAGCGGCGCCGCCAACCGGGCGACCCAGACACGGAGGCGATCCGGGTCTACCACCCTGAGACCGTCCAGACATCGTCGCGGAGCCGCGCCGCGGCGCCCGCGGCCGCCGTGCGCCAGTCAGCG
>DAITAN010000350.1:0-2913 GCA_036824235.1 Gaiellaceae bacterium
CGGTCACCCGCGAGCGAATCGTCTGGCCGACGTCGGCGGCCGCGAGCGTGTAGGTGACGCTGGTCGCCCCGCCGATGTTGGCGCATGCTCCGCCCGAGGAGTTGCAGCGGCGCCACTGGTAGGCGTAGCCCATGGGGGTGCTGCCGCTCCACGAGCCGTTCGTGGTCGTGAGCGTCTGGCCCTGCTGCGCCGTTCCGCTCACTGTCGGCGACGCCGTGGTTGCGGGAGCCGTCGGCGTAGGCGGCGGGGGCTCGGAGCCGCCGGTGTTGATGACGAGCACGGGCGCCCTGCCGCCCTCCCGTGTCGTGAAGATCACGTCGGCGGGCGTGCTCGGCGTGGCGAGCAGGAAGGCCCGCGTGCCGGCGGTGGCGGCGGCCGTCACGTCGATTTGACGCCACGTGTTGGTCGCGGTGAACCTCGGGACGTCGGCGACGAGCGTTCCCGCCGCCGGCGCGTTGGCCCACGTCATCGAGCCCTGGTTCCAGTTGGCGGTTGTCGTCCAGACGCGGAAACCGTTTGCGGCGGCGGTCTGCGCGTAGACACGCAGGTATGCGCTCTGGATCGTCCCCGAGATTGCCGGGACCGTGAAGCGGACGTACGAGCGCTTCACGGGGCTGTCGCTGACGCGCATGACGCGCTCGGCGCCGTAGTTGCGTGCTTGGTAGCGGTTCGTGATCCACGAATCGTGATCTGCCTGGTAGGTCGCCGCCACGGCGCCGGGAGCGAAGATCGTCCCCGCGACGAGCAGCGTAAGCAAGGTGAGATACAGCCTCGGAATGGCCATGACCCCTTTCAGTTCGATTGACGGCGTGTCAAACCCGGGACGTCCGAGGGGCGGACGTGCCGGATGCGGCTAGTACTCGATGACGCGGTTGTTGACGTTCACCGGGTCGATCGCGTCAGGCCCGATGAAGATTCCGTAGGACCGTGAGAAACCGAACACTGAGTCGCGCGCACCCGAGCGCACGGACTCGTCGATCCGCAGGTTTTGGTTGAACGTCGCCAGCTTGCACCGCAGGCAGATGAGGTCGGTCGGGATGCCCGCGTTCGCCCACGTGATGTACCAGCCTCCACCCGCGCCCCAGCACGACCAGTCGCCCGTCTCCGGGTTGCCCGAGGTGAAGTCGCGGAACTCGATGCGGTTCCCCGAGAGGGCCTGGACGACGTCCTGGTGGATGGAGGGGTTCGAGCTTCGGGCGCCGCACTCGGCGTTGCCGGTCACGACCAGGTCGTGCGCGTTCTGGCCGATGCGAACGGCGTCGTAGGACGTCCCGACGCTGCCCCGGTTGCCGCGGATGTCGAGGATCAGGTCGATCGTCGCCGGGTCGCCGTCGCCGGAGCAGCCCCGAAGGCTGACGGCGTTGTCGTTGTCGTTGGCACTCGCGTTCGCGATCGTCGAGACGACCTTGACCGGGAGCGCCCCGAAGCTAGAGAGAGCTCCGTTGCAGTTCCACGGGCGGTTCGTAACGATGACCGTGCCCGCCGCCGGCGTGCCGAGCGGGGCCACGTTGAGCACGACGTTGTCGACGTCGATCCAGTTCCGCACCCTCGTGCGCCGCTCGAAGACCGCCAGCGCAAGGGTGCTGTCCCCCCGTCGCACCGTGTACCCGAGCGCGGGCGGCCTCTGCCACGCACCGGTGGATGCCACGCACCGCACGGCCTGGGCGACGAGCTTGCCGGCACGGCGTTCGCGGATCCGGACGCAGACCTGCTTCCCCCTCGGTGCCCGCATCGACGCGCGGGCGGAGATGCTCTGCCCGGCGTCGAGGTCGAGGCTCGGTGTGGTGAAGAGGCCGAACGCGGTTCCACGACGGAACGCCGCACGTGCATAACGCGACCCGTGCACTCCGCCGGCCCGAACCGCGAGCGCCGAGCTCATCGGCGCCCAGGACTGCAGCCGGTTCTCGAACGAGCCGTTGGAGAGGTCGTTGGCCGACCCCGCCGCGGGGAACGCGAGCGCGGCAAGCAGAACAAGTACGGGAAGTAGGCGTTGAAAACGCATACGACGTGCGGCTCCTCGACCTTGATCGGCTGATGAGGCGACGGCCCCGACCCCAGGTCAAGGGATTCCGGAGGGCAAGTTACGACCGGCCTGTCAGCAGGACGTACGAGTCCTGTGAGCTATTCGTAAAGAGACACCTGCGACGAGGTGTACGCCCACGGCTATCGTGACCGACATGACGACGGCGACGGAGTCGCTCCCTGCCACGACGGGGATGGGCGCCGTGCACGTGACGGTCGCCGACCTGGAGTGGTCGCTCGCGTACTACCGGGAGACGGTGGGCCTTGCCGTCCTCGAGGAGGGCGCCGGCGCGGCGTCCCTGGGCGCGGGAGACGTCGAACTCCTGGGCCTCGTCGAGGAAAAGGGGGCGCAGCCGGCGAGCCGCCACACCGGCCTCTACCACTTCGCGCTCCGCGTCCCCGAGCGCGTCGATCTCGCGCGGTGGCTCGCCCACGCCGCACGAGACCAGGTCGCGCTGCTCGGCATGTCCGACCACTTCGTCAGCGAGGCGATCTACCTCACCGACCCCGACGGGCACGGCATCGAGATCTATCACGACCGCCCGCGGGTGGTCTGGGAGGGTCTCGTAGGGAACCGGATGACGACGGATCCGCTCGACGTCGCCGACCTGCTGGGTGAGCTGGCCGACCCGGCGACCGAGCCGTTCGACAGCCTTCCGGCCGGGACGGACATGGGCCACGTCCACCTCCAGGTCGCAGACGTCGCGGCGACGATCGAGTTCTACCGCGACGTGCTCGGCTTCGACGTCATGGCGGAACTCTTCGGGTCCGCGGCCTTTCTGGCGGCCGGCGGCTACCACCATCACGTGGGCGCCAACACCTGGCACAGCCTGGGCGCGCCGCCGCCCCCGCCGGGGACGGCCGCCCTGCGCCACGCGACGATCGTCCTTC
>DAITAN010000034.1:0-12067 GCA_036824235.1 Gaiellaceae bacterium
CGTGGTCTGATCGGTCGGCTGCGTGCCCTGGTCGGAGGCGCCGAGCCGGACGAGCGCCGAGCCCGTCGCGAGCAGGAGCCCGGCGACGAGGAGGACGACGAACACCGGCTTGTGGTTCCTCGTCACGAACCGCCCCCAGCGCGCGATGAGCGTCCGCTCGCGCGCGACGTCCGAATCGTCGATCGGCTTGAGCGCTGCGGGCACGTCCAAACGCTCGAGGGCCCGGTGGATCTTCACGAACCAGACGATCGCGGGAACGATCAGCACTCCGAACGGGAAGAGCCAAAGCCCTGTCCGCCCGCTGACGGGCGCCTCCCGACCGGCCTTCTCGTACATCCGCCGAACCTCCGACGGGATGACGAACGCGCTGACCGGGAGGAGGAGGATCCAGAGCAGCAGGCCGAGCACGCCTCCGAGCCCTTGACCGGTCTGGCGCCTGGCCTCGCGGTGGGTCCTGTAGACCCAGTACCAGCCGTAGAAGCCGAGCGTGATCACGAAGAGGACGACGTGGAACCCGGCACTCATGCGGTCGACCCGGTGTCCGAGCTTCGCCAGCGCGGCGATGAGCAGCGAGTTCGCCATCAGCACCGTCGTCAGGACGCCGAGCGCCGAGCCGATGCCGAGCTTCGTGATGAAGTCGAGGCCGAAGAACGCGAGCCCGCTCACCGAGATGGCTACCGTGAGCCCGGCGAAGAGCGTCGCGCGCCCCGCGGAGGCGCCGGCCTCTGCGGCCGCATCCGCGGGCGAGAGCCCCTCGTGCAGGAGTTGCCGGAACCGCGTGACGATGAAGAGCGAGTAGTCGATCCCGACGCCGAGCCCGATCATCGACACGAGGAGCGGCGTGATCGTGTTGACGTCGGTGAGGCCCGCAACGATGAAGAGCAGGATGAAAGCCGTCCCGACGGCCACTATCGCGAGCACGATCGGAATCGCGGCCGATACGAGGGCTCGGAAGACGAGCAGCAACACGACGAGCGCCATGAGCAGGCCAAGGACCTCCTGGATCCCCTGTTCGATCGGCGGGAACTCGGCGTCGCCGTTGAACTCGACGACTACCCCCGCCGGCTCGACCTGCTCGCGCACGGCGTCCTGGACGGCGACGACCGTGTCACGGTCCTCCGTTTCGATCGTCTCGCTGAATTGCGCCTCGGCGTACGCGATTCGCCCGTCATCGGAGAGCGTCTCCTCGCTGAACGGATCGCCGACACTCTCGATCCCGGCCTTGTCCTCGGTGGGCGCGAATTCGTCCGACTGGAGCTCGGCGATCGCCCCCTCGATCGCCTCGCGCCGCTCGGGCGTGTCGAGCGTCTCGCCCTCGGGCGCGGCGAAGACGAGGTTGAGCACGGCGCCCTGCTCGGCCGCGAACTCCGACTCGATCAGGTCGGTGGCTCTCTGCGTGTCCGAGCCCGGGATCGAGAATTCGTCCTTGAGGCCTCCCCCGATCCCGATGACGAGAATGACCAGGAGGACGATGATCCCGCCCCAGGCCAGGAACACTCTTCCCGGGTGCGTGGCGCACGCCCGCATCCAGCGTGCCAGTGCTCCCGTGGACAGCCGTTCGTGCGCGGCGAGCCGTTCCTCATTTCGTCCGTCCGTCATCGCCCGCTTGCCTCCTTGATCGCTGGGGGTTTCACGTAGAGACCGGCTGACGTCGCAAGACTCATCGGTCCGATCGCCTCGGCAGGCCCTGGCCGGCGACGCCGAACAAGATACAGAGCCTCCGCGTCGGAGGGCGAGACGTTTTAGGTCAGGTTGCGCGGAGCCCGGTCAGCTCGCCGCGGCGAAACGCCGCAGGCCCAGCCACGGCGGGGCTGTCTTGAAGTCGAAGTACTTCGTCCGCTCGACGACGATGTCCCCCGAGCCGAGCAGTGGCCCCGCGACGGAGCCCTTGTGCAGGCGCACCTCGTGGTAATGGCGGGGCGAGACCTCCGTTGCGCGCCGATGTACCGCGTCGCCGTACCACTCAGGCGGAACGTCGGGGGTGGAGAACAGGATGAGGTTGCCGTAGGCGCCCTTGACCAGCTCGACGTCGTAGTAGCTCAGCAGCCCGAGACCGGCGTAGTGCGGCATGCGCGCCACGAGCTCGTCCTCGAGGTCGAAGAGGATCGTGTGGTCGACCTCCTCCCGCGGCCGGGCGAAGAACCCAACGGCCGTCACGTCGCTCGCCTCGACGAGCGCGCGCCGGTCGGGGACGACGATCAGGTGGCGGTGGCCCTCCTCGTCGTGCTCGCGCAGGATCAGCTCGAGCTGGGCGCCGTCATCGTTGATGTCGCGCCACGATCGCGCCCGCTCGCGCTCGTGCTCGAGCATGTGCCGCATGACGCCCACCTCGCGCTCGGTGTTCTCCGGGTCCGTGAAGGGCTTTCCCGCGAGGACATCGTCAGCTTCGACGATCGCGTCGTAGTTCACCTTTCGAGTTTACGCCCGCGGAGGCTCTGAGTCGGCCTTTCCGTCCCATACCTGCGGACGGGCGATCCTGGTCTTGTAACTGGGAAATTCGCTGCTTCAATCCGGTCTGGCGGACGCCGGCCGGGACAAAAGCGTGGAGCAGCATCGCTCCGCGCTCGTCGGCGACGCCGTGGGAGGGAAGAGAGCAGCACCCGCAACCTTGGCTGCGGGTAGCAGGCCGTTCGGACCGAAGGCGACCCCGGTCGCCGCGGCCGTCGGACCGGCTAGTGAAACGACCTGCGACAGAGGGAGAGACCTACATGGCGGTAAGCGGCAAGCGCGGGAGGCGTGCCAGTTGGGGCGTCGTCGCCGCGATCACAGCGGCGGTCATTGCCGCGACGGGCGTCTTCGCCCAGTCGGCGGCGGCGAACCCGCCCGACCCGACCAGGCCGGACATCGAGCTGAGCGTGAACGCGTCGATCGACCGTCCCTTCACGTGGAAGATCGACAAGACGGCAGACAAGCAGAACGTCACGCTTCAGCCGGGTCAGACGACCACGGTCACCTACACGGTGACGGTCACGCCCACCGAGGGCACGACCCGCTGGTCGGCCGTCGGCGAGATCATCGTTTACAACAAGGAGCTCGACGCCGTGACGGTCAATTCCGTCACGAACGTCATCTCCGGCGTCGGGCCGGCGACGGTCACGTGCCAGGGCGCTCCGCTCCCGCGCCAGCTGAACTCCGGCGCGCAGCTCCGGTGTCGGTTCTTCGCCGACGTTCCGGACAACTCCAACCGCACCTCGACCGCGACGGCGTCGGTGGGCTCGAGCGTCTTCACGGTCTCCGCGCCGGTCGACTTCGGGACCGCGATCGACAATCGCATCGATCACTGCGTCTCGGTCAACGACTCGTACGCCGGCCTGCTCGCGGAGCAGATCTGCGTGAACAAGGTCGACAAGACCCTCACGTACACCCGCGAGATCGGCCCGTACGCCCAGTGCGGCGAGTACACCGTCCCGAATACCGCGTGGGCCATCACGCAGCACACGGACACGCGGGTCGAGGACAGCTTGAACGTCAAGGTCAACGTCCCGTGCCCGCGTCCGTGCGAGCTCGGTGACTACGTCTGGAAGGACAAGGACAAGGACGGGAAGCAGGACGACGGCTCCATGTACGGCCTGAACGGCGTGCGCCTTGAGCTGCTCAACGCGTCCGGCAACGTCGTCGCCACGACGACGACGGCGAACCACCCGACCACCGGGAAGCCCGGCTACTACCGCTTCACGGTGGTCTGCGGAGCGGAGTACAAGGTCAGGGTCAAGGCGTCGAACTTCGCCAACGGCGGCGTGCTCGACGACTACGTCCTGACCGTGCGGAACGCCGCGGCCGACAACATCGACTCCGACGGCAACCCGCTCACGAACGCGTCGCACTCGGTGGTCGTCCCGTCCGGGGCTGACCTGACCGTCGACTTCGGCTTCGTCTCGAAGAAGAAGGAGTGCGACAAGGACGACAAGTACAACAAGTACGGCGGCCACGATCGCGACGACTGCGACCGTGATGACGACCGCTGCGATCGCGACAGGGACGACAAGTACGGCAGCCACGACCGGGACAAGTACGACCGGGACGACGACTGCCGCGACCACGATCGTGACGACGACTACGACCGGGATCGTTGCAAGGACGATCACTGGAACGGCGGTTGGGGTCGGGACGATCGCGACTACGACGGGCACGACCGGGACAAGGGGGGCTGGCACTAACCGAGTGCCGGTTCCCGGACCGAGCGCGACAGGGCGGGCCTTCGGGCCCGCCCTTCGCATGTCTGGCGACATTCATAGACTCGAGCACGTGGCGAGCCGGCTCCCCGCGTTCCTCCGCCGCCGGCGGGTGCTCGTCGGCCTGCAGGTCGCCTTCCTCGTCGCAGCGCTGGCCTTCCTCGCCTACGCGGTGCGCGACACGTGGGCCGAGGCCCTGCCCTTGCTCGAGGACGTCGACCCGCTCTTCCTCTTCGCGTCCCTGGCTGTCCTCGCCGCGTACTACCTCCTGTTCGTGGTGGGCTGGCAGTGGATCCTGGCCGCGTTCGGGATCCGTGTCGCGTACCGGCTCGCGCTCCAGGCCGAGATGGCCTCGATGCTGGCGAAGTACATCCCGGGCGGCGTCTGGACGCCGCTCGCCCGCATCGTGTGGCTCCGCCGCGCGGGCGGCATCCACGACACCTCGTTCGTCCTCAGCTCGATCCTGCTCGAGGCCGGTCTCTCCGCGGTGGCGGGGATCCTCGTCTTCGTCGTCGGCCTGGCGGCCGTGGAGATCGACACGCCGCTCTGGCCGCTCCTCGCCTTCGGGGCGCTCCTCGCAGTGCTCCTCCACCCACGCGTCTTCACGGCGCTCGCCCGCGCCCTCTTCCGCCGCTTCGACGCCCCCGAGCCGCCGCGTCTCCCGTACCGCTCCCTTGTGAGCCTGCTCGTCTACTACAGCTTCACGTGGCTCGTTGGCGGGCTGGCGCTCTACCTGCTCGTGCGCTCGCTCGGCGCCGATCCCGGCATCTCGACCATCCCCTACCTGGGCGGCGCCGCCGCAGTCGGGGCGATCGTCTCGGTGCTCGTCGTGTTCGCGCCTTCCGGCCTCGGCGTGCGCGAAGCCTCGATGTACGGCCTGCTGGAGATCATCGTGCCCTCCGGCGTCGCGCTGGGGGTCACGGTGCTCAACCGGCTCGCGATCACGATCGTGGAGGCGCTGCTCCTCGGCGCCGGGCTCCTCGCGGCTCGGCTGAGCCGGCGCTCACCAGGTCCGACGGACGGTGAAGTACGTGATCCCGCCGAGGAACGGAAAGATCACAGCGCAGACCACCCAGACGGCCTTCTCGCCGCCCGAGACCCGGGGATTGCGGAGGACGCTGATGATGGTCGCGATCGCTAGGACGAGCGCGACGACTCCGACCGCAGTGAAGATCCCGTAGATCACGCCTGGCCTCCTGAGGTCGTGAGGCGCTCCCGCCAGCCGAGCAGGATTTCGTGCACGGTGGCCGCGCCCAGGATCGGCCCCTCGGGAACGGGAAGCGCGACCGGGTGGAGGATGAATGCCCGAGTCTGCGGGCCGCCGAGCCCGCCGTGGAACGAGATCAGTTCTTCGAAGGCGCACCCCTCGTCGAGCTCGGGGTCGTAGAAGCTCCCGACCATGAGATCGCCCACGTGTGCGAAGCCGTCCGTACGCAGGAGGTGACGCGGCGCGGTGGGGGAGAAGGGCGCGAGCGGATCCTCGCCCTCGACGCGGCCATCGGCGAGATAGTGGGCGCCCCGCGCGCCGAGTGCCACCGGCCCGTCGCGCTCGGAGCGGACGAGCACCCAGCCGACGTGGGGGTGCGTGCGAAGCGCCGGCACGAGCTGCGGGTGGCGCGTATCGAGCTCCTCGAGCGTGAGGCGGCGCGGCTCCTCCATCAGGTAGACGAGCCCGAGATTCCCGGAGCCGAGGACGACCGCCGTCTCGCCGCTCACGTCGTTCTTCGGTCGCTTCTTCTCCGCGGTGCGGCCGGTGGCCTCTCCGAGCGCGTGGCCGACCATCGCGCTCTGCTCGTCGCCGCCGGCGACCTCCGTCACCGATCCGGACGAGAGCGAGCGCTCGACAAGGTCGTCCAGGCCGTAGCCGTTGCGCTGCTTGAAGGTCGCACCCTGCGTTTGCCCATGGTCGGAGAGCACGACGATCTCGTACGGCCGCGGGGCGTACCGGCGCGCCCGGTCGATCCGGCCGAACTGCTCGTCCAGCTTGCGCAGCGCCTCGAGCGTGTCGGCGCGCTCCAGCCCGGAGTGGTGGGCCACCTCGTCGTAGCTCGAGAACGTCGCGTAGACGGCAGGGCGCCCTTTCATCATGTCCGAGAGGACGCCGTAGACGATCAGG
This sequence comes from Gaiellaceae bacterium, assembly GCA_036824235.1. Classification (GTDB taxonomy): domain Bacteria; phylum Actinomycetota; class Thermoleophilia; order Gaiellales; family Gaiellaceae; genus JAIBJN01. Next base: position 6,289 of record DAITAN010000034.1, read on the forward strand.
TCGCGGACGACGACGCACATCGCGGCCCGCAGGAACGGGTAGACCCCACCTCGGTGACCGCGCGGGAGCACGTCGCGGCGCCGCTGCCGCGCCGAGGCGGTGATCTCGAGGATCACCTCCCAGAAGAAGAGAACGAGCGCGCCGGTGACGTTGGACCCGTTGGAGAGGAACGCGCGGTAACCGGGGTTCGCCTTCTTTTCGGCCTCGAGCTTGCTGACCGTCAGGATCAAGTGATCGGCTTCGCCGGAGAGCAGGTTGCCGCGGCTGGCGCCGCCGTTCGCGAGCAGACCGACGCCCGTGGCGCGCCGGCGCTCGATCTCCGCGCAGTCTGCAGGCGCCGAGCACGTCATCAGCGTCCCTGTTTCCTTCTCGACCCACCGGAAGGCCGAGATGTCCTCGTTGGAGCCGAGCAGGATGCCCGCCTGGCTCGCGCCCGTCTGCGAGGAGAGGTCCGTCTCCCATTCTGCGAGCCGGTGCGTGTCCTCGGCGAGCCAGCGCGCCATCGTCGGCGCGTTCCCGTCGCGCATCGCGTTTCGCAGCACGGGCAGGGCGAGGCCGTCGATCTCCAGAAAGATGATTCCGGGCTCGTCGGTGGCGACCTGCTCGCCCGATCGCCGCGCCTGCCGCTGGATCGTCCGCAACGTGTAGGTGTCGTTGTCGTTCGCCCCGATCACGACTTCGAGGGCGATGCTGACCGCTGCTGCCACGAGCGCGACGAGAAGCGCGATCCAGAAGGAGTCGAGCTGGATCGCTCCTTCCGTGATGCTGTCAGCGATCATCAGCATGGCGGCGTTCGCGAGCAGAACGAGCACGAAGCCGAGGGCGAGCGTGAACGGCAGCCGCAGCGCGGCGATCAGCGGCGGGAGGATCGCGTTCAAGACCGCGACGACCAGCGCAACGAGCAGGGCTCCCCAGAAGCTCTCGACCTCGGCGCCCGGGACGATGTACGCCGCGGCGAGGAGTGCGATCGCGGAGACGAGCCAGGAAGCCACGACCGGCCCGAGGCGAAAGTGCGGCCGCGCGGGCTGCCAGGCCAGAGACTCGGCGTAGGCGGCCGGCTCCGTGCCCGTTGAGCGTTCCGCGCTCATGCCGGCGATCCTCCCATATTTCGTTGCACCATCATGGGTTGGTCGGGCCCTCAGCCGCCGGGGGCAGCTCCATCGACGCGCGCAGGTTCGTCAGGGGCGTATCGGGTACCCGAATGAGGCCGCGCGTGGGTCGATCGAGGTCGAAGGTGACCAGGAGGAGCATGGTCACGAGCGCTGCGGCAAGCACTACCGTGAGGACGCCGCGACCGACGAGCGCGAGATAGAACGCCAGGAGGGCGAGGGCGATCGCGGCACCGACCACCTCCACCGCCAGGACAGGGCCCGGGACCCGGTTGCCGAGGCCGGCGACGCGGACGGTCTGCATGTCGATCGTCTCGTTGAGCGTCTCGATGTACAGTCGCGGCGCGCTGTCCGTCGGCGCCCGGTCGAGAGCCTGGCCCCCAAGCCCCCACAGCTCGCGCAGGAGCTCGTCACCATCCGCGATCGCCCGTTCGGCCTCGGCGCTGCCCGGCACGGCGTCCGCGATGCGGATGCTCACGTCCGTGTACCGGATCAGCAGGTCGAGCGATTCGCTCCGGACGGGCTCCATCAGTGTCTGCGCCCGCAGGTAGGTCGTCCCGATGGCGTTGGCCTGGTCGACGACCGCCGCACGCCGGGACTCGTAGCGCCCGACGGCCAGCGCGAGGCCGAAGGCGAGGATGAGCCCGACGAGCCCGAGCAGGGCGGCTTGCAGAGCCGAGAACGGGTCCCTCAGCGTGTCCGAGTGGTGCCGAAAGCGCCGGCCGGCGAAGAGGCCAACGGCTGTCGCGCCCAGGACGACCGCGAAGAGGATGAGCGCGAGCTCGATGCTGCTGAGGCGAAAGAACATCGGCCGCTCCTGTCACGAGGGGGCGCTAGCCATCGTCGCCCTCACGCTCGGATCCTTCCGATTGCGAGCGGTGCGGCCGGAACCGGTCGAGCGCGCCTTCTCCGCGTGCTTCGCGCTCCGCCCGCTTGGCCTCCTTCTTGTCCGCGCGCTGCTCCTTCTGCTCGGCGACCTTGATCTTCGCGTCCGTGTAGGACTGCCCGACGAGCTGCTTCCCGCCGGTCCAGCCGAACGTCCACACGACGAGAACCAGGGCGAGGAGGACGTTCCACGCGGTGGTGATCAGCTGCTGAGCCGTGGAGTAGGCGACCGCGGTGTCCTTGGCGACGTCGCAGCAGGTGTCGAGCGCGAGCGCGTTCGTCGCCTGCGTGATGCCGACGGCACCGGGCGTGACCGACACGACGTTCGCAAGGGAGCCGGATCCGGTCACCCACATAATCGACTCGAAGGTGACCGGGATGGCGAAGGCGGCCAGAAAAATCCCGATCACGAGGAGCTTGCAGAGCCACGAGAGGAGCGAGGGCAGGAAGACGCGGGTTGCGTACCGTCTCGGCTGCGAGAGAATTGCGCCGCCGGCCTTCGCCTGCGCCCAGAGCTTCTTGATCTGGCGCCAGAAGATGCGGCCGACCACGACGATCAGCAGAACCCCGCCGGCAAGGATCGCGAGCACGGTCACGGGATGCTCGTCGATGCGGTTCATCCCTTCGTCGAAGGAGCCGGGGACCGAGAGGAAGAGATAGAGATAGACGAACGTCCCGGCGAGCGTGAAGAAGATCTTCTGGACGAGGTAGGCGGCCAGGGATCCGGTGAAGGTGCAGGCCGGGATGATGGCCACGAACATGAGCAGCGTCACGAACGTGCCGATGTTCGCGGGCAGGAAGTTGTTCATCGCCACGCCGACCGCGTAGGCGGTCACGATCGGGGCGAGCGTGACCTCGCCCGGGTAGGCGGCGCTGAGGATCCCGTAGTACGAGAGCCCGGCGAACAGCGTCACCCCGGTCTGCGCGACCAGTCCGCCGACGATGTAGCCCGCCGGGACCTCCTTGATCTGGTCCCAGAGGTTCTCGAGCCACCCGATGACGTCGATCCCCAGGAGATGGAGGACGACGATCACGACCAAGGTTCCGATCAGCCATCCGGCCACCTTGACGAGGCGGCTGCGGCGGGACGGGTCGCGAAACGGGAGGACCTTTCCGGCTGTGGGGTGCGCGGTCAGGGGCTCACCCGGGTGCTGCCTCGGGCTCGGCGGCCGCTGCTGTCTGAGCAGCCGCCGCCTTCGCGCGTGCAAGGTCGGCGCTGATGTGTACCGCCGCCGACGTGAGCGGCGCGGCGAGCACGAGCCCGACCATGCCGAAGAGCGCGCCGGCGCCGAGCGTGACGACGAGGACGACGAGCGGGTTGAGCCCGAGCGTCGCTCCGAACGCGATCGGCTGGAGGATGTTCTGGAGCAGGCCGTTCCCCAGGAGGACGATTACGAGCATGATCGCCGCCGTCGTTGGTCCCTCCGATCCGAGCGCGAGCACCACCGCAAACGCGCCCGTGACGAACGCGCCGATGTACGGGACGTACGCCGTGACAAACGCGACGACCGCGATCGTGCCGGCCAGGGGCACGCCGAGCACCCACGCCCCGAGGCCGACCACCACAGCGTTGAAGGCTGCGACGATCGTGACGCCGGCAAAGTAGCCTCGCAGGGAGCGGATCACGTTGCCCGTGATGGTCCTTGCGACCGGCTTCGGGACGCCCATGTGCTGTTCGACGCCCGCGCGGAGCGAGGGCCCGTCCTTGAGGAGGAAGAAGAGGCTGAGGACGGCGAACGAGAGCCCGAGCGCAAGGGACGTGATCTCGGTGATGCCGGTCACCAGGCCGCCGATGAGCGTCGAGATGACCTGCGGCGTGTCCTGCTTGACGCTTTCGGTGGCGCTCGACGCGCCCGACGAATCGACTCCGGCGTCCTCGAGCCAGCCTTGAATCTTGTCGGCGGCCTCGCCGGCGTGCGCGCCCGCCTCTGCGGACTGAGAAACGATCCCGCCGATCACGAGCAGGAGCACGAGGGCGCCCAGGGCCACCAGTAACAGGAGAACGATGGCCGCCCCCCCGGCCCGTGGGACACGGTGCCGCCCGAGCCAGCTCACGAGCGGCGAGGCGACGGATGCCACCACGAAGGCGATGAGCACCGGCTGAGTGATGACCGCTGTGGCGCCGAGGAGCCAGACCATGCCGAAGAGCAAGGCGGCGACGCCGACGAGGAGCCACGACGCGAACCCGAGGTCGCGCAGCCAGCGTGGAGCCGAAAAGACATGTGCGAGCTCGTCCACGCTGACCTGGACGACGTCGCGCTCCGCCTCCTCCGCGCGCGTGTGAGGAGCGTCGTCCTCGTGCCGGTGGAATCTGGGGATGTTCATGGTCGAGTCGAACGAAGCCCTGCAGCGTGGGGACGCTGAGGCACCGAGGGCACGAAGTCAAGTCCGGCCGGCACCGTCAAACCCTTGCACGCATATCGGTCGGGACATCGTCCCAACCGGATGATCCTGCGCAGTCGAGTGCCCGCGCGGAAACGACGGCGCTCACCCGCGTGCCCATCCGTGAGTGTCGACCAGACTGAGCTCGCCGCACGTACTTGTCTTGAGGCCCGAGACGCGAGAGGGTCTCGGCGATGCGTACGAACTCGCAGTCGATGCCCTCGTACGGCGCCGAACCGGTGCCGGCGCTCGACTCGATCGGGAGCGAGTTCCCGGCGCCGCCGCACGCCAGTATCCCGAGGACGGCGCTCGTCAACCGGCTTCGGACCTCCGCGGCCGGCCCGGTGGTCACGCTGGTCGCTCCGGCCGGGTACGGAAAGACCACCGTGCTCGCGCAGTGGGCGGAACGGGACGACCGTCCTTTCGCCTGGGTCTCGTGCGACGCGGAGGACGACGTTCGGCGGCTGTGCATGCGAATCGCATCTGCGCTCGATCTGTCCAGGTCTTCCGAGAGGCCCGTTCTCCCGTCGATCCGCGCACGCAGGAGCCCGGCCGTTGCGCTGCGCGAACTGTTGGCCGCCTTCGTGTCGCTCCGACGTCCGGTTGTCCTTGCTCTGGACGGGGTGCACCTCATCCGCAAGAAGGGCTGCGCCGACGTCGTGGCCTCCCTCGCGCTGCACGTGCCGCAGGGCTCGACCGTCGCTCTGGCCGGGCGCGCGCTTCCACGCGGGCCGATCGCCCGCCTGCGTGCGGGTCGCGGTCTCTTCGAGGTGGGGAGCGACGATCTTGCGTTCACGAGGCGCGAGACCGAGCGGCTGGTGCGAGGGCTGGGCGTCGAGCTCGAGCCGGAGGAGTTCGACGAGCTCACCGAGCGGGCGGAGGGCTGGCCGACTGGCGTCTACCTGGCGGCGCTCGCGCTGAAGGACGGCGGCGCCGGTACGTCCATGCCCGGAGGCGACGACCGCTTCGTCACCGACTACCTCGACTTCGAGCTCCTCACGCGGCTCGGCGCCAATGACGTCCGCTTCCTCACCAGGACATCGGTCCTCGACTCCATGTGCGGGCCGCTCTGCGACGCCGTCCTCGAGTCCGAGGGCTCGGGTCGCAAGCTCGAGACGCTCGACAAGGCCAGTCTCTTCCTCGTTCCACTCGACCATCGCCGCTGGTCGTACCGCTACCACCACGAGTTCAGAGACTTCCTTCGGGCCGAGCTGGAGCGGCGCGAGCCGGCCGTGGTTCCGGATCTCTGCCGCCGCGCGTCGGTGTGGTGCGAGGAGCATGGGGAGCCCGAGGCGGCGATCGCGTACGCGCACGCAGCCGGGGACGTCGACCGGCTCGCGAGCCTCGTCGGCCGACATGCCCTTGCGGCCTGGGCCGCGGGCAAGCGGGAAACCGTCGAGGCG
>DAITAN010000351.1:0-2896 GCA_036824235.1 Gaiellaceae bacterium
TGCTTCGCGACCTCCCAGCCGGCCGCTTCGGCGGTGCGCACGAGCTCGTCGGCGCGCTCGGCCTCCGAGCCGTCCAGGGCGAGGAAGATGCGCGCGCACGCCGGGTTCCCGTCGATCTGGACGCACGCGCCCTCCGTGATCTCGACGACCTCGGCCGAGTCGGGGACGAGCGTCTGTGCCTGGCGGCTCAACTCCTCGGCCCCGGCGTCCGGGGTGCCGCCGGTGACGCAGCCGGAGGCGAGGGCGAGCACGCACGCGAGGGCGACGAGGCGCATGAGCGCCCCCATCGTGTCTGTCGGGCGCCCCTTACGGAACGCCGACGGGTGGGCGGCGGCTGCGGGCGAACGTCCCGCGCGTCGCCCCGCTCGCTCGGGCGAAGCTCCACGTCGCGCGCTCGTCGATCGCGAGCGTCACGGGGCCGTGCACGATGAGTGCGTCGCCTGCCTGCTCCTTGAGCAGGTCGGTGAAGAACCCCTCGGCCAGCCACTCGCGGCCCGGGGCGACGGTCGCGCGGACCCGGATTCGGGTGAGGTTGTGCGAAAGCTCGTCGATCTGCTCGATCCACGGCCTGCGCACGAAGGTCGTCGGGCCCTCGGGGAGGATGGAGGCAACGTCGGCCACGAGCCGCTCGCCCTCTTCGCGCTTGCTGACGAAGATCTCGATCGCGAGCTCCTTCACGCCGCGCGGCAGCACCTGGACCGCAGTGATCTGAGAGTTGTGGATGTGGATGACCTCGCCCGTGACCGAGCGCAGCCGCGTCCGGCGCAGCGAGACCTCCTCGACGACGCCCTGGAGCTCGACGCCGGCGTGCACGGTGACGGTGTCGCCCACCGAGAACCAGCGCTCGACGAACATCGTCAGGCCCGCGAGGATGTCGACCAGGATCCTCTGCGTGGCGAAGCCTGCCACGATGATGAGGAACGACGCTCCGGCGATCGCCGTCAACCGGTCGACGCCGCCGGTGAGCTGCGCGATCGAGAGGACGGCGGCCGTCGCGAAGGCGATGTAGATGACGCCAGCGCGGATGATCGAGACGAGCGTTTCGCGGCGCTTGAGGTTCGCCATCTTGCCCGTCGCCTCTGCGCTGGTCGAGGTGTGGCGCCGGTCGTGCCAGTCGAGCACGCGCATGGCCACCCACCCGCTCGAGCGCGCGACGAGCCAGGCCAGCGCGAACAGGCCGATGATGACGACGATCCGCCCGAACGGCGGGTACAAAGGCGTCTTTGTGTTGAGGAGGTCGATCAGAGGCTCGAGCATGGCTGGGCGTTCCCTTCGGGTGGGGCTTCACTCACCGTAACCAGAGTCCCACTGGATCGATTCCCCAGCTGCCGGGTCCTAACCCGAGCTTAATGTTGGGGTGGCTTAGGCGGCGCAGATCTCCGAATCGGGACACCGTGCGAGCACGCGCACCGCCGGGATGACGCCGGTCGTCCGGCGCAGCTGGATCAAAACGGACGACGCGTTGTTCGCGTAGTCGCTCTCCTCGAGCGTCCTGTCGGGATTCGCGCGGTGCACGAGCAGGTAGCGGCCGGGCGGGACGCTTGTCACGTCGAGGAACTGGCCCTCGAGTGCCGGCTCGTAATCGTCGCCGTACCCGGGGGAGATGCCCTCGCTCACCGTGAGGAGCCCGGGGCGCCGCCGGCCGCACTCCTCCGTCCAGACGGCCTCGGCCGGCTCGTCCTCGAGCTGCGTGTCCGTGCTCGTCTCGTAACGGTCGCCGAGGCAGAAGCCTGTCTTCGCGTCGGGCTGCACGAGCTCGCCGTCCTCCGCTCTGCGTAGCTCGTAGCGCTCGAAGTCGAGCAGGTGCCAGTGCGCGTGCCCCTCGGAGCGGACATAACGGATCTCGCCGTCGGCGAGCCGCTCCCGGGTGGAGCCGTCCGAGCTGCGGACGAGCTGGTGCACCTCCATGACCCGCTCGGCGCGATCAGGGCGCTCGCCGACGACGAGCAGCGCGCCGCGGCCGACGTTGTCCACGGCGGATGCGAAGGTGAGCCGGTAGGTGTCGCCCTCCTGGACGATGGCGAGCTCGGTGGGGACAGCCTGGTCCAGATCGGGAAGGAGCTCCTCGGAGCCGTCGTCGCGCAACAGAACGAGACCCGCGAAGGCGAGCGCGACGCCCGCGGCCGTGACGACGAGTGCGAGGATCCAGCGCATCCCCTACGCCGGGCTCAGGCCCGCGGCGGGGAAGCGGTCAGCTGCCCTGCCGCGTCCCGCTGCCGACCGGAGCACCGGGGCTCGAGCCGTCGGGCAGGCCGGGGCCGGGCAGGGTCGGGCCGGGAACACGGTCCGAGGGAGGCGCCGTCGGAACGGGCGGCGCCGGAGCCGGAGTCTGGCGAGGCGGCGGCGCCGGGGGAGGCTCGGGCGCCGGCGGCGGAGCGGGAGGAGGGCTCGGCCTGACCACTGGGCCTCCGCTGCCGCCTCCCTTGGAGGGGGTCGACGTGGGCTGACTCGGGCTGGATGCGGTCTGCGTGGTCGCGGGGTTCGAGACCGCGACGGCCTCCGAATCTGCGGCCGGCGAGGCGGAGGCCCCGCGACCTCCTCCGAACGCGACCGTCTCGGGCTGTGGCCGGGCGGTCGGCGCCGGGGTCAGGTCGACCTCGGCCGAAATGCTCGAGCGGCCGAAGGCGGCGGCGGCGCTCTCCGCCGGCACCAGGAGAGTGGCGGCGTCCGGGCTGAAGACCCTCAACCAGAGGTAGATCGTGGCCGCCGTACCCGCGGCGAGGAGCGCGAGGTTCGCGCCGACGAGCAGGGAAGGCCGCGCCGCAGCGGCGGCCGGGATCGACAGGGAGGGCCCGCCTGCCATGGCCACGGCCGGGAGCGCGCGCGCCGGCGGGCGCGCCGCGATCGGCAGGGGTGGTGGGCTCGCCACGAGCGGGACTCCGCCCGCGCTCGCCTC
>DAITAN010000352.1:0-2895 GCA_036824235.1 Gaiellaceae bacterium
GACCTCGGCGTAGCGCGAGCGCTCGACGGGCTCGCCGTTGCGCTCGACGAGCGCGTAGCGCGCACCGAGGCCGAGCCGCTCCAGCAGCGCCGAGACGGTGTCGCCGTCGCGGAGAGCCTCGTCGCGGCCGTTGACGACGATCGAGCTCAGACCGTCCCACCCACGGGGCTCGACGGCTGTGCCTGCGCCTGCTCTTCCATGATCCCGGCTTCGAAGCCGGCACGCCCGGCCTCGACAGCGAGCTTGAAGGCCCGGGCCATGCCGACCGGGTCGCCCGCTCGAGCGATGCCGGTGTTGACGAGGACGGCGTCGGCGCCCATCTCCATCGCCTCGGCGGCATGTGAGGGCGAGCCCAGGCCGGCGTCGACGACGAGCGGCACCTCGGCCTGCTCGATCATGATCCGGATCGTGTCGCGGAGCTTGAGCCCGCGGCCCGTCCCGATCGGCGCGGCCAGCGGCATCACCGTGGCGCAGCCGACCTCCTCGAGCTTCTTCTGGAGCACCGGGTCGGGCAGGACGTACGGCAGGACGGTGAAGCCGTCCTCAACCAGCTCGGCCGCCGCGCGGAGTGTCTCGACCGCGTCCGGCAGGAGGTAGCGGGGGTCCGGGATCACCTCGAGCTTCACCCAGTCGGGCAGCCCGCCTGCGCGCGCGAGCTTCGCCGTGCGCACGGCCTCCTCGGCGGTCTCGCACCCGGAGGTGTTGGGCAGGAGCAGCACGTCGTCGGGCAGGTACGCGGTGATGTCGTCGCCCGGCGCGTCGAGGTCGATGCGGCGGACGGCGACCGTGACGATCTCCGACCCGGAGGCGCCGAGTGCCTCGCGCATCGTCTCGAACGTGTCGTACTTCCCGGTACCCGTGAGGAGGCGCGAGCGGAACTCGCGTCCGGCGATGACGAGTCGATCCTGAATGCTCATTCACGTCCCTTCGCTGGCATGACCCAGATCAGGTGCTGGCGGTCGCGGCCTCCGTGGCCGCCTCTCAGCCCCCGGGTAGGGGCTCCCGCTCCTGACAGGGTACCGAACCCTTAAAGGCCCATCGGGCGTTTCAACGCCGGAGCCCGAAGGGAGAGGAGCGGCATGCGTTTCAGGCGAGGAGCACGGCTCGACCCCGGTCAGGTCACGGACGTGCGCGGTCGCCGCGGCGGTCGCGGGCTTGCCGTCGGAGGCGGGGGAATCGGGATCGGAGTGCTCGTCATCTACGTCCTCTTCAGCCTGCTCACCGGCGGTGGCGGGCTCGGGCAGCTGGCGCCGCTCGAAGACCAGCAGGTCGGTCAAGGCGACTCACCGGGCGTGGTCTCGGAGGAGTGCCGGACGGGCGCCGACGCCAACGAGCGGCAGGACTGCTTCATCCTCGGCGTCGTGAACAGCGTCCAGGAGTTCTGGGACGGCGTGTTCGAGCGCAGCGGCGAGCAGTACCCATACGTCGACACGGTGTTCTTCACCGACCAGGTGGAGACGGCCTGTGGGACGGCAAGCTCGCAGGTCGGCCCCTTCTACTGCCCCGCGGATCAGCTCGTCTACATCGACCTCGGCTTCTTCGACGAGCTCCAGTCTCGCTTCGGCGCGGGCTCGGCGCCCTTCGCACAGGCATACGTGATCGCGCACGAGTACGGCCATCACGTGCAGAACCAGCTTGGCGTCCTCGAGCGCATCGGAGGCGACACTCAGGGCCCCGAGAGCCGGGCGGTGCGCACCGAGCTCCAGGCCGACTGCTACGCCGGCGTGTGGGCCGCCAACGCTGTGGAGACCGGCCTCATCGAGCAGCTCACGCAGGCGGACATCAATGCCGGCCTCGACGCGGCTTCGGCGATCGGCGACGATCGCATCCAGGAGCAGACGCAGGGCCAGGTGAGCCCGGAGTCGTGGACGCACGGTTCCTCCGAGCAGCGTCGCCGCTGGTTCTCACGCGGCTACGAGGAGGGCCGCCCGGCGGCCTGCGACACGTTCTCGGGCTCGATCTAGCGACCGGTGAACTCGGGCGGACGCTTCTCGGCGAAGGCGGCCATGCCCTCGGACTGGTCTTCGCTGGCGAAGAGCATCGCGAAGAGGCGCGCCTCGGCCTCGAGATTCATGCGGTGCGGGCCTTGCAGCGAGAGGTTCACGGCCTCCTTGGCGTAGGCGAGCGCGAGCGGGCTCTTGGCCTCCAGGCTGCGGCAGAGGTCGAGGGTCTTCTCACCCAGCTCGCCCGGCTCGTAGACCGCGTTCACAAGGCCGTGCTCGAGCGCCTTCTGGGCGTCCACGGGGCGTCCGGTGAAGATCATCTCCTTGGCAAAGCCGAGGGTCGTCGTCCGAGCGAGGCGGACCGAGCCGCCCCAGCCGGGAAGGATGCCGAGGTCGATCTCGGGCTGGCCGACCTTCGCGTTCGAGGAGGCGAGCCGCAGGTCGCAGGCGAGCGCGAGCTCGCAGCCGCCGCCGAGCGCGTAGCCGTTGATCGAGGCGATCGTGGGCTTCGGCATCGTCTCGAGGAGGTTCCCGCAGTCGTGGCCGAGCTGGCCCCAGCGACGCGCCTCGAGAACACCGAGCCCCTGCATGTACTTGATGTCCGCGCCCGCGATGAACGCCTTCTCGCCGGCACCCGTGAGGACGACCACGCGCGCGGACTCGTCCTCGGCGAGCACGCGGAGCGTCTCGCGCAGCGACTCGGCGTGCTCGAGGTCGAGCGCGTTCATCGCCTCGGGACGATTCACCGTGACGATCGCGGTGCCTTCGGTCCGCTCGACGTCGATCATGCTTCGACTGGGACGTTCGCGCGCAGGAAGTCGACGATCTCGGAGACCGGCGCGCCGGGCGTGAAGATCTCGGCGACGCCCTGCTCCTTGAGCGCGACGACGTCCTCGCGCGGGATCGTGCCGCCGACCACGACGAGCACGTTCTCGACACCGTTCTCGCGCAG
>DAITAN010000035.1:0-12048 GCA_036824235.1 Gaiellaceae bacterium
CGCCGCGTCACCGCGGTCGAGCCCGACGGCGACCCGCGCTGGTCCGTCACCAGGCCGCTCCCGGTCGCCGACGCGCGCTGGGCGCCCAGCCCGGGCTTCCGCGTCGCCTATCGGGCCGGTGACACACTCCGCGTCGTCGCCGGGGACGGCACCGGCGACCGCCTGCTCGCGGAGGACGTAGCGGAGGTCGCGCCCGAGTGGCAGCCCCTCGAGGGACGCACGGTCCTCGCGTACGCCGACACGGCCGGTGGCGTGCACGTCACCGATTCGGACGGCGAGGAGCTCTGGTCCGCAGAACCGGGCGCACCGCCTTCCAAGCTCGTTTGGTCGTCCGACGGACGCTTCCTGCTTGTGGTCACCACCGGCCTGCGCCACCGGCTCTACGGGCAGCGCGGCCGCCCGGCCGGCACGCTCAGGACGCCGGCCGCGCACACGGTCCTCGACGCGGAGTTCGCCCCGGGAACTCGCCGCCTGGCCTACTCGGCCTTCGACGCGGAGAGCGGACGGGGCATCGTCGTCCTGGGCGAGGAGCGGCTCCAGCGAGTCGAGGGCAGGATCAGCGACCTGGCGTTCTCGCCCGACGGGCGCTGGCTGCTCGCCGGCTGGCCCGAGGCGGACCAGTTCCTCTTCCTCCGCCTTCCGGGCGTCCAGCGCATCGTCGCCGTCGACGACGTCAGGCGCGAGTTCGACCCCGGCAGCCCGGCGATCGGCGAGTTCCCGCGCATCTCGGGCTGGTGCTGCGCGCCCCCCACCGGCTAGGAGGGTTTGGCGGAATGGTGCTCGTCGTCGGGGTGCGATGGTCGTTCCGAGGCAAGGACGCAGGGAGCGTTCGTAGCGAAAGAGCTACGGGCGCGACTGAGGACGCAGCCCTCGGGGCGAGCAGCGCGGCCCGACGGCACCGCCACTATTCCGTCAAACCCTCCTAGTAGCCGTAGCCGCCTTCGTCCTCGGTCGTCGTCTCGTCGGTGGTCGTCGTTCCGCCCCCGCCTCCGCCGACAGTGATCGTCCCCTCCATGCCCTTGTCCCTGTGGCTGTCGACGGGGCAGTACATCTCGAAGTCGCCGGCTTCGGAGAGGTCGACTTCGAGGTCGGCTGACTCGCCTGGCTCGAGATCCTCGGTCTCCACTTCGCCCGACGGCCCCTCGACCTCGAGCGCGTGGACGACCGAGCCGTCGTTGACCACGTGGAAGGTGTACGAGCCGGGGTCGAGTGAGAACGAGGCCGGCGTGAGGGCGAACTCGCTGAGGGCGACCTCGACGACCTTGCCGCCACCCGCGCCGGCCCCGTCTTGGCTCGCCCCGTCCGGCGTGCTTTCGTCACCGCAGGCCGGGAGGAGGACGGCGGCGAATGCGACGAAAAGGGCCAGACGACGCATCGGGTGTTCATACGGAGTCGCGGGTCGCACGGTTTGGCACGAACCGTCTCGGCGGGCGGCGCGAACAACCGCCGACCGACGACACCGACATTGGAGACACGATGAGCATCCGAACACCACTCGCCCTTCTCGCCGTCATCGTGACCGCCGCCTTCGCGCTCGTCGCGTGTGGCGGCGACGGCGACGACGGTGAGTCCCAGTCCCCGGCGCCCGCCCAGACCGGAACGACAAACGGCATGTCCGACAGCATGTCCGACATCGCCGCCGCCAGCCCGGCCGCCGACCTGTGCGTCACGCTCGACTCGCTGCTCGGCGAGCATGCACTCCTCGCCATCGCGGCCACGCAGAAGGGCCTCGACGGCGACAAGGACTTCGAGGCCGCCGCAGCCGCTCTCGACGCGAACAGCGTCGAGCTCTCGGAGGCAATCGGCTCCGTGTACGGCGACGAGGCCGCGAAGCAGTTCCTCGACGGGCCCAGCCTGTGGCGCGACCACATCGGCTTCTTCGTCGACTACACGGTGGGCCTCGCCAAGAAGGACGCAATGGCCCAACAGGAGGCCGTGGACAACCTGACCGGCTACAGCGGCGCGTTCTCCGGCTTCCTCGCGGGGGCGACCGGCCTGCCGCAGGACGCCCTCCAGGACGGAATCCAGATGCACATCGGGCAGCTCAAGGGCCAGATCGACGCCTACGCCGCGAAGGACTACGACCAGGCCTACGGGCTCGCACGCGAGGCCTTCGCCCACATGATCGAGACCGGCGACACGCTGGCCGGCGCGATCCAGGAGCAGTCGCCCGACATGTTCCCGCTCCCGCCCGCGACCACGTCGGCCGCGGATCTACGCGTCACCCTCGACCGGCTCCTGGGCGAGCACGCGATCCTCGCGATGCTGGCGACCCAGAAGGGCCTGAACGGCGACGCGGACTTCGAGGCGATCGCCGGCGCGCTCGACCAGAACGGCGTCGAGCTCTCCCAGGCCATCGGCTCGGTCTACGGCGACGAGGCCGGCGACCAGTTCCTCAACGGCCCCAGCCTGTGGCGCGACCACATCGAGTTCTTCGTGGACTACACGGTCGCACTCGCCAAGAAGGACGAGGCCGGCCAGAAGGAGGCCGTCGACAACCTGACCGGCTACACCGGCGCATTCTCCGGCTTCCTCGCGGGTGCGACGGGCCTGCCGCAGGAGGCACTGCAGGAAGGCGTCACCCAGCACGTCATGCAGCTCAAGGGCCAGCTCGACGCGTATGCGGCGGGCGACTACGAAGAGGCCTACCGCCTCTTCCGCGAGGCCTACAGGCACATGGTCATGACGGGCGACACGCTCGCCGACGCCATCGTCCAGCAGAACGCGGACACGTTCTCCAAGTAACCGAACCGCTCACGCGCCGGCTGCGAACCACTGCCGCCCGGCTCCGGACCGACGCCCCGATGGACACCCTGCCGTCCGTCGGGGCGTCGGCATGTTCGACGCACTATCGTCTCCTGCGTGATCCTCGAGAACGGCGTCGTTCGCACCCTCGATCCGTCGCTTCCCAAGGCGGCGGCGCTCGCGATCGCGGGCGACCGGATCGCGGGCGGAGTCGGAACGCACGAGACCGCGCTAGCCAGCCCGGACCGCGTCGACCTGGGCAGCCGCTGCGTCCTCCCGGGCTTCACGGACTCCCACGTGCACTTCCCGAGCTGGGCGCTGGCACAGGGCCAGGTGCGGCTCGAAGGCTCGGAGTCGCTGGACGACGCGCTCTCGCGCATCGCCTCGGCGGTCGGCGAGGTGCCCAAGGGCCGATGGCTGCGCGGTCTCGGCTGGCGGAACAGCGAGTGGTCGCCGTCGGTCGAGCCGACGAAGGAGGCACTCGACGCTGTCGCCGGCGACGTGCCCGTGGCGCTGATGGCCAAGGACTACCACTCGCTCTGGGTCAACTCGGCTGCGCTCGCCCTCGCCGACGCCGATCTGCAGGTGCCGGGCGGCGTGGTAGAGCGGGACGAGAACGGCGAGCCGACGGGCGTCCTACGGGAGGAGTGCGCCTGGCACTTCCGCGACACCTACGTGCGCCCGACCGAGGACGAGATGGTGGACGCCTCCCGCGAGGCGATCCCGCTCGCCCTCTCCCGCGGGGTCGTGGCCGTGCACGACAAGGACGGCTGGCTCGGCGCGCTCCGCGTCTTCCAGCGCCTCAAGGACGAGGGCTCGCTGAACCTGCGGATCTGGCAGTCGCTCCCCTGGGACCACCTCGACAGGCTCCAGGAGATCGGGATCTCGTCCCGCCTCGGGGACGACTTCCTGCGCGTCGGCTACATCAAAGCCTTCCTGGACGGGACGCTCGGCTCGCGCACGGCGCTCATGCTCGACGGCTCCGGCGTGGAGATCGTCGGCTACGAGGAGTTCGTCGACATCGTCCGCCGATCGGCTCGGGCCGGCTTCCCTGTCGCGGTGCACGCAATCGGCGACCGGGCGAACCGCCGCGCCCTCGACGCATTCGAGGAGACGCAGGACGAGTGGCGCCCGCGCGGGCTCCGCCAGCGGATCGAGCACGCGCAGCTCCTCGCACCGGAAGACGTCGGCCGCTTCGCGGAGATCGGCGTCGCCGCCTCCGTCCAGTTCAGCCACGCCGCCTCCGACCGCGACCTCGCCGACCGCTTCTGGGCCGGGAAGACGGAGGGCGCGTACGCCTTCCGCTCGCTGATCGACTCAGGCGCCCTGGTCGCCAACGGCTCGGACGCCCCCGTCGAGGAGCTCGATCCGCTCTTCGGCATCAGCGCGGGCGTGACCCGCACGCTCGACGAACGCGACGCCTGGCATCCAGAGCAGGCGGTGACCATCGAGCAGGCATTGCACGCGACCTGCGTCGCGCCCGCATGGCTCACGGGAGACGAGCGGCGGCGCGGCCGGCTCCTCCCCGGCTACCTCGCAGACCTCGTCGTGCTTGACCGCGACCCGCTCGAGTGCCCGCCCGAGGAGCTCGGCGAGCTCGAGGTCGTGGCCACGATGGTCGGCGGCCGCTGGGTGCACAACCCGCCTCCCTGGGGCTGATCGGGCACTAACACCGGCGGGGTTACAATGCGCCCATGCGCACGATGAGACCCGTTCATGACGAAGAGTGCGCGGTCGCCTGTACCGCCGACATCATCGGCTCGAAGTGGACGGCGATCATCGTCCACGATCTCTCGGAAGGGCCGCGCCGCTTCTCCGAGCTCGAGCGCTCGTGCCCGGGCATCAGTCCGCGGACGCTCTCCGAACGTCTGCGCGTCCTCGAGCAGGACGGCGTCCTCGAGAAGCACTCGGCAACCCGCCGCGTCGAGTACGAGCTGACCAGCAAGGGCCAGGCGCTGCTCCCCGTCATCGAGGAAATGCGCCGCTTCGGCCACACCTGGCTCGTGCCCGACGAGGGCCACGTGCACGGTCAGAAGAAGTCGCGCGTCGCTCCCGCCGCGTAGCTACCTGGCGAAGAGGTTCTTCGCCAGGAAGAGCAGGTTGGCCGGCCGCTCGGCGAGGCGCCGCGTGAAGAAGGGGAACCACTCCGGCCCGAACGGCGTCGCCACGAGCACTTTGTAGCCGCGGCCGACGAGGTCGAGCTGGAGCTGCGGGCGCACGCCGTAGAGGAGCTGGAACTCGAAGCGGTCGCGCTCGATCCCTTCCCGCTCGGTGAACGCGATCGCGTGGTCGATCATGCTCTCGTCGTGGGTGGCGATCGCGGTGTAGCCCTCGCCCCGGAGCGACTGCTCCAACATCGCGACATACGCAGCGTCGACGTCCTCCTTCTTCGGGTACGCAACCGAGGGAGGCTCGAGATACGCGCCCTTGACGAGCCGCAGGTTCGGCTTCAGCGGAAGCAGGTCGTCGAGGTCCTTCGGCGCGCGGTAGAGATAGGACTGGAGCACGACGCCGACGTTGTCCAGGCCGTCCTCCCGTAGCCCGCGGTAGATCCGGAGCGTCGGGTCGACCGCCGCCGAGTACTCCATGTCGATACGAACGAAGTTGCCCAGCTCGGCGGCGCGCTCGACGACCTTGCGGGCGTTCGCCTGGGCGAGCTCCTCGCCGAGGTCGAGCCCGACGTGCGTGAGCTTGAGCGCGACGTTGACGCGCAGCTCCTCGGCCTTGATCCGTTCGAGGATGCGGACGTACTCGTCCACGACGACCGCGGTCGCGGCCTTGTCCATGACGTCCTCCCCGAGCAGCGTCGTGTTCGCGTACAGGCCCTTCTCGTTCAACCCACGCAGCACCTCGACACACTCGTCGAGCCTCTCGCCCGCGACGAAGCGCGAGGCGCCGAGCCGCATGCCGTGGCGGTTCGCCACGCGCTTGACGGGGCCGCTCTGCGACGAGCCCAGGATGACCTTGCGCAGGCCGGAGTTGACCGCGCCGCCGATGCGGCTGCTCACCGAGGCAGGTTCCCGAGGGCGACGAGCGTCTCCCGCGCGGCCGCGACCCCGAGGGGCACGTAGCGCGCGAGCAGGCGCTCGTTCGGAGAGTGCATGTTGGCGTTGGGAAGGGAGAACCCGGAGAGGATCGTCGCGATTCCGCGGTCCGCGAGCGCGGGCACGAGCGGGATTGTCCCGCCGGAGCGCAGGAGCAGCGGGCGGCGCCCGACGACGCGCTCGAACGCCTCCATGGCGAGGCGCACGGCAGGAGCGTCAGGAGGGATCAGGCCTGCCGGAGCACTTGAGAGGCGCTTGATCTCGATATCGGCGCCCGCCGGGGCAGCGTCGCGGAGGAAGCGCTCGAACGCCGCGCTGATCTCGTCCACGTCCTGGCCGGGAGCAAGTCGGATGGAGACGTTCGCCTCGGCGAAGACCGGCAGCACCGTCTTCTGGAGAACGGGCTCGCCGCCAGTGAGCCCGTTCACGTCGACGGCGGGACCCGCCAGGATGCGGTGATAGAAGGCCTCGGCGGACTCGCCGTCCATGGGCTTCGCGCCCGCTGCCGCGAGCACGGTCGCGCCGGGCTCGAGCTCGGCCCAGGAGTCGACCTCCTCGGGCGTGGGTGGCACGACGCCGGCCCGCAGCTCGTCCGGCACGGCGACGACCGCCTCCAGGGCCTGCATGAGCGCGTGGACGGCGTTCAAAGCAGCGCCGCCGAACATGCCCGAATGGAGGTCGCGCTCCCCTGTGCGAGCGCTGACGTGGAAATAGATCAGCCCGCGCGTGCCCAGATCGAAGGCAGGCGTGTCCTCGCGGGGCATGCCGCTGTCGAAGATGATGCAGGCGTCCGCCCCGCGCTCGTCCGCAGCGAGAAAGCGGACGATCGAGTCGCCGCCGATCTCCTCCTCGCCGTCGAAGGCGACCCGGACGTTGACCGGCAACGCGCCCTCCTCGGCGAGCATGCGTGCCGCCTTGAGCGTCAGGTACGAGTTGCCCTTGTCGTCGACGGCGCCGCGCGCATAGAGGTAGCCATCGCGGACCTCGGGCTCGAACGGGTCGGACTCCCAGAGGTCGAGCGGCGCGGGAGGCTGCACGTCGAAGTGGCCGTAGAGGAGCACTGTCGGCGCGTCATGGGAGCCCGACGAGGCTCGGATCTCGCCGACCGCGAGCGGATGCCTGTCCGTGTCGACGAGCTCCGCCTCTCCCCCGGCGCCGCGGACGAACTCGCAGACCCACTCGCCGGCGCGGCGCACGTCGTCGGCGTGGGCCGCGTCTGCGCTCACGCTCGGGATGCGGAGCCACTCGGAAAGCTCGTCGAGCCAGGCGGGATCGAGCCGGTCGTTCATCGACCCGGGAGTCTATGGACATAGAAGCGTCGCCCTCCGGTGAACGTGATCGCTACCCTGACCGCCGTGTCCGAGACCTACCGCGTCGCCTGGCAGGGCGAGGACGGTCCTCGCCCGGGTGGCCCTACCGTGACACTCGAAGCCCCGCCCGCCGAGGGCGAGACGATCCGCCTCGACGACGGCACGCGCGTCGCCGTCGAAGAGGTGCAGGAAATCGCGCACTGGCGGCCGGTCGTTTGGGCGCGCCGGCTGCGCAAGGGCGAACCCTCCTAGGCGACGTCGCGGAGCTTCTGGCTCTCGGCCAGTGCCTGAAGCTTCTTGAGGCACTGGTTCTCGATCTGGCGGACGCGCTCGCGCGTGACATTGAACGTGCGTCCGACCTCGTCGAGCGTGCGCGGGTGCTGGCCGTCGAGGCCGTACCGCATCTCGAGGACGCGGCGCTCGCGGAGCGAGAGCGTCTGGAGGATGCGCGCGAGCGTCTCCTTGCGAAGAGCGGTCTCGGCCGCGTCGTCCGGCGCCGGCGCGGTCTCGTCGGCGAGGAAGTGGCCGAACTCGGACTCCTCGTCGTCGCCGACCGGCTTCTCGAGGGAGACGGGCGCCTGTGCGCTGCGCTTGATGTGCTCCACCTCGACCGGATCGAGCTCGAGCTCGATCGCGATCTCCTCGACGCTCGGCTCGCGGCCGAGCTCACCGAGCAGCTTGCGCTCGATGCGTCCGATCTTGTTCAGCTTCTCGACCACGTGGACGGGCATGCGGATCGTGCGGGCCTTGTCGGCGAGCGCCCGCGCGACCGCCTGGCGGATCCACCAGGTCGCATAGGTCGAGAACTTGAAGCCCTTGCGGTAGTCGAACTTCTCCGCAGCGCGCACGAGCCCGATCGTGCCCTCCTGGATCAGGTCGAGGAAAGGCAGGCCCTGGTTGCGGTAGTTCTTCGCGATCGAGACGACCAGCCGCAGGTTCGACTCGACCATCTTCTGCTTGGCCGCGTGGTCGCCGCGCTCGATCCGCTTCGCGAGCTCGACCTCCTGGGCCGCCGTGAGGAGCGGCACCTTGCCGATGTCCTTGAGGAAGAGCTGGAGCGCGTCGGTCGAGACCTCGCGCGACTCGGGCTGAAGATTGAGGCCTTCCTCCGCGTCGGGCTCCTCCACGACGTCGATGTGCAGCTCCTCGAGCGCCGTGTAGAACTCGTCCAGCTGCAGGGGCTCGAGGTCGTCGCCGAGCGCGACCGCGATCTCCTCATGCGTGAGAAAGCCTACTTCTTGCCCCTGGCGCACGAGCGCCTTGGCGTCTTCGTGATCGAGCAGCACGGCCGCCTCGCTCCCCTTCCTCTCCACTTTCGCCCCTAACCCCCTACTCCCAACGTAGCCGGGTCTCGCAAGTTGTCAACGGCTGCCTTGCGCCGAATCTGCCGCATGTGCGCCGCGACTCTTGCACGCCTGCCGGACGTTCGCCATGGGCCGGAGGGCCCATCTTCACCTCGCCGAGACCTACCCCGTTTGGGGGACGCCTACGGCGCGGCGCCGACGTTCTCTAGACGCTCGAGGAGCCGCTGGGCTTCCCGCCCGTAGAACCCTTCCGGGGCTTCCTCCTGGGCAAGGCGCAGCTGGCGCATCGCCTCCTCCACCTGGCCGATCCACGAAAGGGCGAGCCCGAGGTGGTAGCGGACGACCCCGCCCTCGTCCCCGGAGGCGAGCGGACCCAGGCGCGAGAACGTCTGCGAGGGGTCGTCCTTGTCGAAGCGGCCGAGTGCGGCAGCGACCCGCGCGGGCAGGTCGCCGGAGTCGGCGGCGACGGCCGAATCGAAGGTTTCCCGCGCGGAGACCGGCCTGCCGACGCGCTGGAGCGCCATGCCGTAGGCGAGCCTCTCCTCGACGCCCCCGGCGCCGGCCCGGCGCTCCAGCTCGGCGAGCTGCTCCTCCGGCGTCAGATCTTGGAGCCCCGGCGGCGCCTCCAGCGGAGCGACGAACGGCGGGCGGCCAGGGGCAAAGTTCGGATGGAGGATGTCGTCGGCGCGCACCGCGGACGGCGAGTCCGGCTCGCGGCGCTCCACCTCGCGCAACTCGCGCGTCGCACCCTCAGTGTCCCCGCTCGCCAGGAGCGCGAGGCCGAGATGAAGGCGGGCGACGCCGCTGTCGGGCTGCTCGGAGACGAGCGCCTCCAACCGCTCCACCGTCCCGTCGGGCCAGGAGGCGATCGCCGCGCCGACCGCGGCTTCGACGGAGTCGGGATTCGCCGCGAGCAGCTCTTCGAAGGACGCGCGGGCCTCCTCGCGCTCGCCGGTCTCGAGCACCTCCTCGGCCTCGCGGAGCGCGCGGGCTTCGGGATCGTCCCTGACGACGAGCCCGAGCTCGAGCGGCGGCGGCCGCCGCTCTGTCTCGTTTGCCGCCTGCTCAGGGCTCGGCTCATCGCCGGCCTGGAGGACGGTCACGCCGATGACGAGCGCGGCCGCTGCGGCCGCGGCAACACCCACGAGAAGACGTGCGCGAACGCGGGAAGACACGCGGCAATGGTGCCGCAAAGCCCTTGCTTGAGGCCGCACGAAGGTCGCTATACTTCGTGAAGCAATGCCCAGCTATCGCGAGCTGCTCCAGCAGGTCAAAGGCGAGATCGAGGAGATCGACGCCCCGCGGGCGGCCGAGCTCCGGGAGACCGACTCGCCCGTCCTCGTCGACGTGCGGGAGCGCAGCGAGTGGGACGAGGGCTACATCCCGGGGGCGATTCACGTCCCCCGCGGCCACCTCGAGTCCCGCATCGAGCAGGCGGTGCCCGACCGCGACGCGAACGTGATCCTCTACTGCGCGTCCGGCAACCGCTCCGCGTTCGCGGCCAAGGCGCTCGAGGAGCTCGGCTACGAGAACGTCGCATCGCTCCAGGGGGGCTTCGGCGACTGGAAGCGCAACGGCTTCCCGTTCGAAGTCCCGCGCGCGCTCGACGACGCAAAGCGCCGCCGCTACTCCCGTCACCTCCTCATCCCGGAGGTCGGCGAGGAGGGCCAGCTGCGCCTGCTCGACGCGCGCATTCTGCTCATCGGCGCCGGCGGCCTGGGCTCACCAGCCTCGCTCTACCTCGCGGCCGCCGGCGTCGGCACGCTCGGGATCGTCGACGACGACACCGTCGACGAGACAAACCTCCAGCGCCAGATCGTCCACTCCACCGACCGCCTCGGCGAGTCGAAGGCGGAGTCGGCCAAGCGCACGATCGAGGCGCTCAACCCGGACGTGACCGTGAAGGTCTTCAACGAGCGGCTGTCCTCGGAGAACGTCGACCGCATCCTCGGCGAGGGCTGGGACGTGATCGTCGACGGCGCGGACAACTTCCCCACGCGCTACCTCCTGAACGACGCCTCCGTCTGGCACGGCATCCCGGTCGTCCACGGCTCCATCTTCCGCTTCGAGGGCCAGGCGACCGTGTTCAAGCCGAAGGAGGGGCCGTGCTACCGCTGCCTCTTCCCGCAGCCGCCGCCGCCCGAGCTCGCCCCGAGCTGTGCTGAGGGCGGCGTGCTCGGCGTGCTTCCCGGCATCGTCGGCTCGCTCCAGGCGAACGAGGCGCTCAAGCTGGCGCTCGGGATCGGCGAGCCGCTCGTCGGCCGGCTGCTCCTCTTCGACGCCCTCGAGACGCAGTTCACCGAGATCACGCTGCGCCGCGACCCGGACTGCCCGGTCTGCGGCGACCACCCGACGATCACCGACTACATCGACTACGTCGAGTTCTGCGCCGGCCCGCGGGCCCAGGTGACGCAGTGATCCGCGTCCGTATCCCGCCCACGCTGCGAAACGAAGTCGGCGGCGCGCGCGAGGTCGAGGCCTCCGGTGGGACGCTCCGCGAGGTGCTGGGCGATCTCGCCGACCGCTTCCCGGGCCTTGGCAACCAGGTGCTCGAGAACGGCGACGGGATCGCCCCGTTCGTCAACGTCTATCTGAACAGCGAAGACGTGCGCACGCTTCAGGGCCTCGACACGCCGGTGGGCGAGGGCTCGACCGTGATCCTCCTGCCCGCGATGGCGGGCGGCGAGCGCACGCTGACTCCTTCGCTCCTCGAGACGATCGGCGACACGCCGCTCGTCGAGCTGCCGCGCCTTGCGCCCCATCCGGGCGTCCGCCTCTACGCGAAGCTCGAGGGCCAGAATCCGACCGGCTCCATCAAGGACCGCGTCGCGAAGGCGATGATCGAGAACGCCGAGGCCTCCGGCGAGCTCGAGCCCGGCCGCGAGCTCCTCGAGCCGACCAGCGGGAACACGGGGATCTCGCTGGCTATGGTGGCCAAGCTCAAGGGCTACCCGCTCACCTGCGTCCTCCCCGAGAACGCCACGCCGGAGCGCGTAAAGCTCCTCGAGCTCTACGGCGCGCGGCTCGTCTTTTCCCCGGCGTCCGAGGGCTCGAACGGCGCGGTGCGGGTCGCGCTCCGCCTCGCAGAGCGCGATCCGCGGCTGTTCATGCCCTTCCAGTACGCCAACGAGGCCAATCCCCGGGCCCACTACGAGGGGACGGGCGCCGAGATCGCAGACGCCCTCCCGCATGTCGACGCCCTCGTCGCCGGCCTCGGAACCGGCGGCACCCTCATGGGCGCCGGTGACCGGCTCCGGGAGGCCAACCCCGATCTCATCGTCGCCGCGGCCGAGCCGCTCCAGGGCGATCTCGTCTACGGGCTGCGCTCGCTGGCGGACGGCTACGTCCCGCCGATCCTCGATCTCGCGAAGCTCGACCGGAAGGTGCTCGTCACCAACGAGGAGTCGGTCGAGGGCCTCCGCCTGCTGCTCGACCGCGAGGCGATATTCGCCGGCGTCTCGTCGGGCGCCGTCCTCCACGTCGCGCGCAAGGTCGCCGAGGAGCTGGAGGAAGGCGTCGTTGCCGCCGTGCTGGCCGACGGCGGGTGGAAGTACCTCTCCGCCGACTTCTGGGCCCGTCCTGCGGACGAAGTCGGGGAGTCGATGGAGGACCGCATCTGGTGGTGATCCCCGCCGAGGTGCGCTC
>DAITAN010000353.1:0-2873 GCA_036824235.1 Gaiellaceae bacterium
CGTGGCGGCCGGCGAGCTTGTCGCCCTCCGCGATCTTGCGCTTCTTGGCGACGTACACGCGCACGAGCTCGTTCACGCCCGGCGAGAGATCGTCGCCGGCGTCGCGGGAGAAGGTCTTCACGTCGATGACCTTGCCGCCCTCGCCGTGCGGGACCTTGAGGGACGTGTCGCGCACCTCGCGCGCCTTCTCCTTGAAGATGGCGCGGATCAGCTTCTCCTCGGCGGTCAGCTCGGTCTCGCCCTTGGGCGTGACCTTGCCGACGAGGAGGTCGCCGGAGCCGACCTCGGCCCCGATGCGGACGACGCCGCGGTCGTCGAGGTCCTTGAGGGACTCCTCCGAGCGGTTGGGGATGTCGCGCGTGATCTCTTCGTCGCCCAGCTTGGTGGAGCGGGCGTCGATCTCGTACTCGTGGATGTGGATCGAGGAGAGCACCTCGTCCTTGACGAGCCGCTCCGAGATCACGATCGCGTCCTCGAAGTTGTAGCCCTCGAACGGCATGAAGGCGACGAGCAGGTTCTTGCCGAGGGCGAGCTCGCCCTCGGAGGTCGAGCTGCCGTCCGCGAGGACGTCGCCGGCCTTGACCCTGTCGCCCAGGCGCACCGTGGGCTTCTGGTGGATCAGCGTGCCCTGGTTCGAGCGCATGAACTTCTCGAGCCCGTACTCGTCGCGGCCGTCCTTCGTCTCGACGACGATGGTCTCGGCTTCGACGTCCACGATCGTGCCCGCGTTCGCGGCAATCGTGACGTCGCCCGTGTCGATGGCCGCGCGGAACTCGAGGCCCGTGCCGATCAGCGGCGGCTCGGTGATCATGAGCGGCACCGCCTGGCGCTGCATGTTCGAGCCCATGAGGGCGCGGTTCGCGTCGTTGTGCTCCAGGAACGGAATCAGCGCCGTCGCCACGGAGACGATCTGCGCCGGGTTCACGTCCATGTACTGGACGTGCTTCGGCTCGACCTCGACCGGCTGGCCCCCGGGGCCGCGGCAGAGGACGGTCGAGTTGACGAACTTGCCGGTCCGCTCGTCCAGGGCCTCGTTGGCCTGGGCGATGGTGAGCTTCTCCTCCTCGGCGGCGTCCAGGTAGACGATCTCGTCCGAGACCTTGCCGGCCTTGACGACGCGGTAGGGCGTCTGGACGAAGCCGAACTCGGAGACTGTG
Organism: Gaiellaceae bacterium; assembly: GCA_036824235.1. Lineage (GTDB taxonomy): Bacteria > Actinomycetota > Thermoleophilia > Gaiellales > Gaiellaceae > JAIBJN01. Next base: position 1,158 of record DAITAN010000353.1, read on the forward strand.
GCCATCGACGAGAGCGAGCCGATCAGGCCGATGTTCGGGCCCTCCGGCGTCTCGATCGGGCACATGCGGCCGTAGTGCGTCGGATGGACGTCGCGCACCTCGATCGGCGCGCGCTCGCGCGTGAGACCGCCCGCGCCGAGCGCGGACAGCCGGCGCCGGTGCGTGAGCGCGGCGAGCGAGTTGGTCTGATCCAGGAACTGCGAGAGCTGCGAGGAGCCGAAGAACTCCTTCAGGGCCGCGACCACCGGGCGGATGTTGATGATCGTCTGCGGGGTGATCGTGTCGACGTCCTCCGTCGTCATCCGCTCGCGGACGACGCGCTCCATGCGGTAGAGGCCGACCCGGAACGCTTCCTGGATCAGCTCGCCGACGGTGCGGAGGCGGCGGTTGCCGAAGTGCTCGTACTCGTCGAGCTCGCTCCGGACAGGCTCGCGCGAGAGAACGATTGCGTCGGCGGCGTAGTCCTTGGACTCCTCCGGGACGCCCATCGTCTTCGGCAGGCGGACGAGCCGCTGCACGAGCGCGAGGATGTCCTGCGTCGTCAGCACGCGCAGGCTGTCGGGCACGTCGACCTCGAGGCGCTGGTTCAGCTTGTAGCGACCGACCTTCGTCAGGTCGTAGCGCTTCGGGTCGAAGAAGAGCCCGCGCAGGAGGTTGCGCGCGTTCTCGAGCGTCGGGGGCTCACCCGGACGCTGCTTCTTGAAGACCTCGACGACCGCCTCCTCTTCGCGGGTCGTCGTGTCCTTCTCGAGCGTGTTCGCGATGAAGATCGAGTTGTCGAAGAGCTCGAGGATCTTCTCGTTCGTGCTGGTGTCGAGAACGAAGCCCGTGGACGGGTCCTCGGCCGGGAGCGCGCGCAGGAGCGTCGTGATCGGGAGCTTGCGCTTCCGGTCGATACGCGCATAGACGACGCCCTTCTTGTCGATCTCGAGCTCGAGCCAGGACCCGCGGCTGGGCATCAGGTTCGCGATGAAGACCTGCTTCGCCGCGTCCTTCGGCTCCATGAGGTAGGCGCCGGGGGAACGGACGAGCTGCGTCACGATCACGCGCTCGGTCCCGTTGATGATGAACGTGCCCTGGTCGGTCATCATCGGGAAGTCCCCCATGAAGACCGTCTGCTCGCGGATCTCGCCCGTCTCCTTGTTGACGAAGCGGACCGTGATCGAGAGCGGGACCTGGTAGGTCAGGTCCTTCTCGCGGCACTCGTTAATGGGCACGGGCGGCTCGCCGAACTCGTAGTCGGCGAACTCGACTGCCAGCGTTCCGGTGTAGTCCTCGATCGGCGAGATGTCGTCGATCGTCTCGCGGAGCCCCTCCTCCAAGAACCAATGGAAGGACGCCTTCTGGATGTCGATCAGGTTCGGTAGGTCGAGAACGTGCTTCAGGCGGGAAAAACTTTTGCGCGCAGGGCGCGCAGCGACCTTGGTAGCCAAGGACGGTGACCTCCCTCTAGGCAGGGTCTAGCGACAAGTGTTAGTGCGGAATTGCAGTACGGCGGCGCGACCGATAAATGTAGCACGAGTAGCGGTCCCCGCGCAAGGTAAGTCGCGCGGAAACCGCTTGATCGGCCTCTCACTATAGCGCGGAATTGGCTAAAGCGCGACCCCGGGGCCGAGCCGCATGCGCACGAGCGTTCCCCCGCCTTCGGGCCGCTCGACCTGGACGGAGCCGCCGTGGGCCTCGGCCACCTGGCGCACGATGGCCAGGCCGAGCCCC
>DAITAN010000354.1:0-2873 GCA_036824235.1 Gaiellaceae bacterium
AGGAGTTGCTCGAGGCATCGGGCCTCGGCTCGAACGAGGTGGAGGGCATCGCGGTCGGTACGGGCCCGGGGAGCTACACCGGCCTCCGCATGGGCCTCGTCACGGCCCGCACGCTGTCCTTCTCCCTCGGCGTCCCGGTCGCCGGTGTCTCCACGCTCGACGCGCTCGCCGCAGGCGCTCCGGAGGCAGTGCCGGTGATCGACGGGAAGCGCCAGGAAGTCTTCACGCTCGTCTCCGGTGAGCCGCAGTGTCTCGCCGGCGAGGCGCTCCACGTCGATCAGGGCGTCACGTACGTCGGCGACGGCGCCGTCCGCTTCCGTGCCGAGATCGAGGGCAAGGGCGGGGTCGTGCCTCCCGACGACGACGCGCGTCACGTTCCCTGGGCGCGCCACCACGCCGCGCTCGCGCGCGACTTCGGCGACGCCGAAGCGGCCGAGCCCATCTACCTGCGCGTGCCCGACGCCGAGAAGGCGATCCGTCGATGATCGATGCCCAACGCGTGCGCGTGGACATCCGCCGGCTGACGCTCGCCGACCTGTCCGCCATCGAGCGGATCGAGCAGCGCGTCTACCCGACACCGTGGTCGCGCTCCATGTTCGCCGGGGAGCTCGCCAAGCCGTCGTCGATCTGCCTCGGCGCGTTCGACGAGGAGGGTCCCCTCGCCGGGTATCTGATCGTCTCGCGGTATGTGGACGCCTGGCACGTGATGAACCTCGCCGTCGACTTCGAACGTCGCCGCGTGGGTGTAGCCAACCGCCTGCTCGATGCGCTCTTCGACCTCACCGGCGGCGACGAGCACCGTGGCTACACGCTGGAGGTCCGCGTCTCCAACAAGGCCGCCATCGCGCTCTACGAGCGGAACGGCTTCGAGACCAGCGGCCTTAGGCGCGGTTACTACACCGACAATCGGGAAGATGCCCTGATCATGTGGAAGGACCCCATCAAGCACCCTGAGAGCGTTGGCGGCTAAGAAGGGGGCCCACGGGGGAAACATGGTTTCCCCCGTGTCGGGATGATTCTGGGGATCGAGACTTCCTGCGACGAGACGTCCGTCGCGCTCGTCACTCCTGACGGGCGCATCCGAGCGAACGTCGTCGCCTCGCAGGCCGAGCTGCACGCACGCTACGGCGGGGTCGTCCCCGAGGTCGCGTCGCGGCGGCACCTCGAGCTGGTCGGGCCGGTCCTCGCCGAGGCGCTCGAGGAGGCCGACGCGGAGCTCCCGGAGGTGGAGACGATCGCCGTCACGCGCGGGCCCGGCCTGATCGGGGCGCTGCTCGTGGGGATCTCGGCCGCCAAAGCGCTCGCCTGGTCGCGCCGGCTCCCGCTCGTCCCCGTCGACCACCTCCACGGCCACGTCGCCTCGCTCTATCTGCAGCCCGACGCACCGGAGCCGCCCTTCCTCTGCCTTCTCGCGAGCGGTGGGCATACCATGCTCCTGGACGTGCAGGACCGTTCGGGACACCGGGTCGTGGGGACGACCCTCGACGACGCTGCTGGGGAGGCCTTCGACAAGGGCGCGCGTCTGCTCGGCCTCGGCTATCCCGGGGGCGCCGCGCTCGACCGTGCCGCGGCGACCGGCGACCCGGAGGCCTTCGCCTTCCCGGTCGCGCGGGTGCCCGGCCACGACTTCTCCTTTTCGGGCGTGAAGACAGCGCTCCTCTACGCGGTCCGTGACCTTCCCGCGGGCGAGCTGGAGCGACGCCGGGCCGATCTGGCCGCCTCGTATCAGCGCGCGATCGTGAGAGCCCTTGTCGAGCGCACCGAGGCTGCCGCGGAGGCGCTCGGCGCGGAGCAGATCGCCGTCGTAGGCGGCGTCGCGGCCAACTCCGAGCTGCGCGCGGAACTACCCCAAGCCGCTCTCGCGCCGCTGCCGCTCTGTACCGATAACGCAGCAATGATCGCTTCGGCGGCGCGTTACACGCGGGCCATCCCGTTTCCCGAGTATCTTGCATTGGATGCGTATGCCACGGCGGCCTGACGCTGCACGGTCCGGGGCGCTTGCCGCGCTCGCACTGCTCGCGATTGGGCTCGCGCTAGCGGGCACGGTCCAGGGCGCAGGCGACTCGGTCGCCCGCACAGCGGCGCGGGCCTGGCACGGCGTCTTCGCCGACCGTCCGCAGGCGGCGGCGGAGGAGCGCCAACGCGTTCTCGTCGTCCTCTCGGACCCGTCGCTCGCCGACCGTCTCGCTGCGGCCGAGGGTACCCCGACGGCGGACGAGCAGCGTCGCTGGACCGCCGATGCCGAGGGAGCGCAGCAACTCCTGCTCGCCGGACTTCGCGAGCGGGAGATCAGCATCCGCCGAGACCAGGTCTTCACACGCACGTTCAACGGCTTCTCAGCGCTGGTCACGGCGCGGGCCCTGGCCGAGCTCGAGCGCGCCCACGGCGTCGCGGGCGTCTACCCGGTGCGCACGGTCTATCCGGCCTCGCCGAGCGCCGAGGCGCTCGTCGGCCGCAACCTCCAGCCCGCGGACGGACGCGGCTCCCAGATCGCGCTGCCCGGCTTCGACGGGAACGGCGTCACGGTCGCGCTGCTCGACACGGGCGTCGACGCCCGGCACCCGTTCCTGCGCGGCCGCGTGCTGCGCGGGTACGACATCGTGGACGGAGACCGCAAGGTCGATCCGTCGGCCAAGCCCGGCGACCCTGGAGTCGTCGAGGCCCACGGGACGCGCATGGCCGGAATCGTCGTCGGCCGCGACGGCCCCGGGGGCCTCCAGGGCGTGGCGCCGGGCGCACGTCTTCTGCCGATTCGCGTCATGGGCTGGCGCGAGACCGTGGACGGGAGCTGGGCGGTGCTCGGGCGGGGCGACCACCTGCTTGCCGGCCTCGAGCGTGCCGTCGACCCGGACGGTGACGGCGACGTCGAGGAC
>DAITAN010000355.1:0-2871 GCA_036824235.1 Gaiellaceae bacterium
CGGGCCGCGGCCTCCCGGCCATCGAGCCCGGCATGCCCATCCCGGCCGGCAGCGGCCTCGACCGCCGCAGCTTCCTCGCGCGCACCGCGGGGCTGGCGCTCGCCGTCTACGGCGCCGGAAAGCTCCCGCTCGGCCTCTTCGACGAGGGGATCGCGCGCGCTCAGCCCGCCGGCGGGCCCATCCTCGTGTCCGTCTTCCTCGAGGGCGGCGCCGACTCGCTCTCCATGCTCTTCCCAGCCGGGAACGCGCGCTACCACTCGCTGCGCCCCTCCCTCGCGCTCCAGCCGACGGAGGGGCAGCCCTTCAGCGAGGACGCCAGGCTCCGGTGGCACCCGTCGCTCGCGCCGCTCGCCGAGCTGCACGCCGAGGGCAAGGTCACCGTGCTTCCGGCCGTCGGCTACACGAACGCCGACCAGTCGCACTTCACCTCGCGCCACTACTGGGAGGTGGGGGCGACCGATGCACACCTGCGCACCGGCTGGCTCGGGCGCTACCTCGATGTCGCCGGAGCGATGGACAACCCGCTCCAGGGGCTCGCGCTCTCCGGCTCGCTCCATCCGACGCTCGCGTCGGCGAACGTCCCCGTGGCGTGCGTCTCGAGGATCGACGACTACGACTTCTGGGCGGGAGGTGTGTGGGGCCCGGTGCAGCAGCGCATGCTGGACGCGCTCGGCACCTTCCCGCCCGGAACGAGCCCGGCGACCGCGAAGGTCGCCGAGGTGGCGACCCAGGTCGCGCGACTGCGCGGACAGCTGCTCCCGTTCGACGGCGGGAACTGGGGCAGCCCGGTCGCCTACCCGACTGGACGCAACGCGTTCCCGGCCCGCCTCGCCGGCCTCGCCGCCCTGATCGCTGCCGGCCTTCCGCTCCGCTGTGTGTCCGTGACCGCTCCCGGGATGTACGACACACACGCCGACCAGGCCGGCGAGCTCACGAACTCGCTCGCGCTCACAGCCAACACCCTCCGCGCGTTCCAGCGAGACCTCGAGGCGCGCGGCCTCGCCGACCGCGTCCTCGTACACGTCTGGAGCGAGTTCGGTCGCCGCGGCGAGGAGAACGGCTCCGACGGGACCGACCACGGCGCCGCCGGCATCGGGCTCCTGATCGGCTCGCGCGTGCGTGGCCAGATGCTCGGCGAGTTCCCCGGGCTCGAGACCGGCCTCGACGACGACGGGAACCTGATGGCGACCTTCGACTACCGCTCGCTCTACGCCTCCCTCCTCGAGCAGTGGTTCGCCACGGACGCGACGGCGGTGCTCCCGAACGCGGCGAGCTTCCCGCGGGTGGCGCTCCTCCGATGACGCGCAGGCCCGATCTGGCCACGGCCCTACTGATCGCTTTCGTTGCCTCGCTGGCACTCGTCCTCGTCCCACGCGAGGCGCCGGCGTCGGCACCCTTCCCGACGCGGGTCCAGGTGACCTCGACCGAGTTCCGCCTGAGCATGTCCCGCGTGGTCGTCCCCGGCGGCCGGGTGCGGGTCGAGCTCGTCAACCTCGGGGAGGACCCGCACGACCTCAAGATTCGCCGCGTCGGCGGCAAGTACACCTACACGATCCCGGAAACGGCTCCGGGAGAGCGGTCGACGAAGATCCTGCGCCTCACGCGGGGCCGCTACCAGGTCTGGTGCGCCGTCGACGGGCATCGGGACTGGGGGATGCGCGCCACGCTGCGCGTCGTCCCGCGGCGCTAGACGCGGTCCAGCGGGTCTTGGCCCGCGCTGTGGATTCCGGGCGCGCGGTCGTCTATAGTCGCGCCCTTCGGAGGCTGCTTGGGGCAACTTGGGAACTGCGGCGCCTGGCCTCCAGCGCCGCAGCAAGGAGGGGTGAAATGAGGAGATCGATCCTCACTTGGCTGGTTGCGCTTGCCGCGCTCACACTTCTGGTCGTCCCGGCGGCGGGCGGCGACCAGCAGCTTCAGCGGCACGCGGCGCAAGCACAGGATCAGCGGGCGCTCGCGAACCCGAACTTCCGGGTCATCGGCGACGACGTCGCCGACTCGCCGATCGAGATCCACGGCATGCACGGCATGCAGCACGGTGAGCAGACCGACCACCTGCCCGGCTCGAGCGAGAACGTCACGCTGCTCGGCCAGGTGGACATCGACAACGCAGCGCCGGGCGACGTCGCCGACGTCACCGCCTATGGCAACTACGCCTATCTCTCGGTGCGGGATCCGGAGGGATGCACCGACGCAGGCTTCGCGGTCATCGACATCAAGGACCCGCGGAATCCCAAGCAGGTGGACTTCATCGACTCGACGGACGGGTCGTTCCCGGGCGAGGGCGCCCACGTCATCGACCTGAAGACGAAGTTCTTCAAGGGGCAGGTCCTCGCCGGCAACAACGAGCTCTGCAACGAGGAGACCGGCGAGGGCGGCCTGTCGCTCTGGGACGTCACCAACCCGCTCGACGCGAAGGTGCTCACCATGCACGCGGGCGACCCGGACGCCGGCGCGGCCGGTTTCCCGCACCAGTTCAACCACATCCATAGCGTCTTCATCTGGCAGCAGAAGGACCGTGCGTTCGCCGTGATGACCGACAACATGGAATTCACGGACATCGACATCATGGAGATCACGGACCCGCGGAACCCGGTGCTCGTCTCCGAGACCGACGCCAACGACTTCGGCGTCGCGCGCGAAGGGGTCGTGTCCCACGGCAACTTCCAGGGTGCATTCCTCCACGACATGGTCGTGAAGAAGATCGGGCGCACCTGGACGCTGCTCGTCTCGTACTGGGACGGCGGCTGGGTGAAGTTCAACGTCAACGACCCGGCGAACCCCGTGTACATCAAGGACTCGGACTACCCGCTTCCGGACACGCTGTTCCCGGACTACATGTTCCCCGAGGGCAACGCCCACCAGGCCGAGTTC
>DAITAN010000356.1:0-2863 GCA_036824235.1 Gaiellaceae bacterium
GCGCTCGACGAGGACGACGTGACCGCCCTCTTCCAGGCGCGAGGCACGGACCTCGGCGCCGTCATCGCCGCGGCGGACGAACTGCGCCGGGAGACATGCGGCGACGAGGTCACGTACGTCGTGACGCGGAACGTCAACTACACCAACGTCTGTTACTTCCGCTGCGGGTTCTGCGCGTTCTCGAAAGGCAAGCTCGCCGCGAACCTGCGCGGGAAGCCGTACCTCGTGCCGGTCGAGGAGATCGTCCGGAGGGCGCGCGAGGCCTGGGATCGCGGCGCAGTCGAGATCTGCCTCCAGGGCGGCATCCACCCCGCGTTCACGGGCGAGACCTACCTGGAGATCTGCGCGGCCGTCAAGGACGCGCTGCCCGATCTCCACGTGCACGCGTTCTCGGCGCTCGAGGTCTGGCAGGGGGCGGCGACGCTCGGGCTGCCGCTCGAGGACTACCTGGCGCGCCTGCAGGAGGTCGGCCTTGCCTCACTCCCCGGCACCGCCGCGGAGGTCCTCGACGACGAAGTCCGGCGCGTTCTCTGCCCGGACAAGGTGACCACCGCGCAGTGGCTCGAGGTGCACGCGGCCGCGCACAGCATCGGGCTGCGCTCGACGACGACGGTCATGTTCGGCGCGGTCGAGGGGCCGAGGAGCTGGGCCCGTCACGTGCTCGCGCTGCGCGACCAGCAGCGGGAGACGGGCGGGTTCACCGAGTTCGTGCCGCTCCCGTTCGTGCACATGGAGGCCCCGATCTACCTGAAGGGGAACGCGCGCCCGGGCCCGACCTTCCGCGAGGCCGTCCTCATGCACGCAGTCGGCCGGCTGGCGCTGCATCCGTGGATCACGAACGTGCAGGCCTCCTGGGTGAAGCTCGGCCTCGACGGCGCCCAGGCCGCGCTCAGGGCCGGCGCGAACGACCTGGGCGGCACGCTGATGAACGAGTCCATCTCGCGTGCGGCCGGGGCCGCACACGGCCAGGAGATGCCGCCCGAGGGCATGGAGGAGACGATCCGCGCTGCAGGCCGCACTCCGCGGCAGCGTACGACCCTCTACGGGATGCCGGACGCCGAGCGCACGCGGCGGTCCTACGGCGCTGCGGCGCTGGCCGAGCCGCTCAACCCGAGCGTGAACGATGCAGGCCTACGGCGGCCGTCGCGCCTCGTCCGCCCGGGCCTCGCCGCAGCCGGCTAGACGCTCACGTGACCGTCGCGGTACGCGACGGCGACAGCCTCGGCACGGCTGTGGACTCCGAGCTTGCCCAGGATGTGGTCGATGTGCGCGGCGACGGTCTTCGGGCTGATGACGAGCCGCTCCGCGATGCCGGCCTGCGACAGGCCGTCGGCGAGAAGGCTCAGGACCTCGTGCTCTCGTGCGGTGAGAGCCGCTTCCAGCGCGACCGGCACAGGCCGGACGGGCATGGGCGCAACGCCGTTTCGAGCGAGGAGGGGCCTGATGCGGGCGAGGAGCTCGTCGGGCGCGAACGGCTTCGCCAAATAGTCGTCGGCGCCGATCAGGAGGCCGGCCGCGCGGTCGAGCGAGTCCGTCCGTGTGTCGGAGACGAAGACGATCGCGATCGCGTGAACGTCTTCACGGAGCCTGCGGCAGACCTCGTAGCCTGAGATGCCGGGGAGCTCGACGTCGAGAATCGCGAGGTGCGGTGACTCGGTCCGGGCCAGGAAAAGCGCTTCCTCGCCGGTGCCTGCGCTAATCGCCTCATAGCCGGCCCCCTGGACAAGCGAAACCACGGATGCCCGAAACCGCGCATCCTGGTCCACGACCAAGATCCTCTTGCCGCATGCCGCCATACTTGCCCGGCACGAGTTTGACGCAATGCACGTGGAGACTCAAGGAGAAATGCCTGGTAATCAGCCTAGGCTTTCCTCTGCCTCCTAGGGCAATTGACCGAGAAAAACGGGGCCGTCGCCGCCTAGGCGGCTCACTGGCCCGGTCATAGCGTTGGCCTCCCATCCAAGCTGGGAGGAGAAACGTATGACCAGAACACTCGCGCGGAGGGCTCGCCGCATTGCGGTCGTGGCGGCCCTGGTGGGGGCGGTTGCGGCCTTCGGCGCCGGTACGGCGTCGGCGGGACCCGTCCTCATTCTCAACTCGTCCGTCACAGGCGGCCTGGCGAGCGACGAGGCGCTGGCGGCCATCGCGGCCGGCAAGACCGTCGAGCTCGCGTCGGACGCACAGTGGGCAGCGAAGACAGCGGCAGAATTCGGCGCGTACGACGCGCTCATCCTGGGCGACCCGACCTGCACGGGCGGGGGCGGCTCGGCGACGAGCATCGCCGCGGCCGAGGCGAACCGCACCACGTGGAGCCCGACGATCGACGGGAACATCGTCATCATCGGCACCGACGAGGTGTTCCACAGCGGGCAGGGCGGCCAGCAGCTGACCAATTCCGCTGTCAAGTTCGCCGGTGACGCTGCGGGCAAGACCGGCCTCATGGCCTCGCTCTCGTGCTACTACCACGACACGACGGGCATCACTCACAACATCCCGGTGCTCGACCAGTTCGGGACGTTCACGAGCGTCGGGGTTGATTGCTACAACGACGCGCACATCGTCGCGACCCATCCGGCTCTCGCGGGCCTGACCGACGCGAACCTGTCGAACTGGTCGTGCTCGGTGCACGAGGCCTTCGCGGCCTTCCCGAGCAGCTTCCTGACGCTCGCGATCGCCGAGAACATCAGCGGGCCGTTCACGCGGACGTATCCGGACGGGACGTTCGGCGTTCCGTACATCCTCGCCCGCGGCGAGGGGCTAGTCCCCATCGGCGGCGGGTGCGGCGAGGTCCGTGGCGACGGCCGGCTGAACACGAATCCGGACTTCCGCTTCGTCTTCACCAGCGTGAAGCAGGAGGAGGGCA